>RGUG01000239.1 GCA_010027915.1 bacterium
ACCCACGAACCACCCGACTGCCACCACCCCGGCAATGGGGTCTAAGGCCGTGACCCCCCTCATGAAAAAAAGGGTGGCACGACGCCCATGACCGATCCTGTTCAATCGAATGGCCCTCACTTGATGCATCCCCACCGAAAGGAATCCCCCACCATGACCCCACACGTTACCCTGTTGGCGTTTGACCACCCGATCCCCAGTCCTCAGACACCCACCCCACGGCCTTTGATGATGAGCCGGCGTCCCCTGGCGACCCGTCTGTTGCAAGGGGTTAAGCAATGGGTGGCGTGTTATGTGGCGTTGTGTTTGATGGTCCCGCCCCCATCGGTGGTCGCCGCGGCCCTGCTTCCCGACCGTCAAGCCCCGGCACCCTACCAAAGCACCTTGGATGAAATGCCCAATGGGGTGCCCGTGGTGAACCTGGCAGCCCCTTCCCAAGGGGGCATTTCTCGAAACCAATTTCAAGATTACAACGTGGGACCTGAGGGGATCATTTTGAATAACAGCACCCAAAGTGGGATGACCCAGTTGGGCGGTCGGCTCTATGAAAACCCCTATTATAACGGGTCTGCAGCCAGCGTGGTGTTGGTTGAGGTGTCGGGTGAAAAAGCCTCGTCTATGCAGGGTTACACCGAACTGTTTGGTCAAAAAGCCGATTTTATCTTGGCCAATCCCAATGGGATTTTTGTGAATGGGGCAGGCTTTATTAATATCCCACGGGCGGTGCTCACCACCGGAAAAGTAGACGTTGAGGGGGATGCTTGGCGGGTGATCGTCGAAAAAGGTCAAATTGGAATCGGGCAACATGGCGTGGATGGGCGGGGGCTGCAACAACTGGATTTAATGGCCCGACAGATCGTATCTGACGGCCCCATTGTTGGACCGGACCAACTCCACCTCATAATGGGAAAAAATGAGGTGGATGGCCAAACCTTGACCACCCACGCGTTGGCCGATTCATCGGATAAACCCTTGTTTTCATTGGATGCCGCCGCACTGGGGGGCATGTATGCCGGCCGTATCTTTTTGCTCAGTACGGAAAAAGGGGTCGGGGTCAATACCCAGGGACCCCTCATGGGTTCAAACGAAATCCAGCTTACCTCCGCTGGTGATATTATCTATGCCAGTGCCGTATCGGAGCACCGCATTACCATGGCCGCCGATGGTTCCATCACCCAAACCGGGGATGGTGCACAGGCCGATCAGATTGACCTTATCGCCGGACAATCCATTGTGTTGGGAGGTCATCTCTTGACTGGCCGACAAGGCATCACCTTACAAGCCCAGGACATCTCCATCACCGGAACCGAATCCGATCCCTTTCACCTCATGGGCAACCAAGTGTCCATCCAAGCGGGTGGGACCCTGCGGACCCTGCATACACGGATCGGTGGCGGGGATGGCGTGATCAAGGACGGTATCCTCACCATCCAAGACGTGGCACCCTCCCCACGCCTTCAGGTCCAAGCCCAAGGGATGGATAGCCAATCTAGCACGTGGTATTCACCCGGTGAGGTGATCATTACCGCCGAGGGTGAGATCCGCCAGCAATCCTCTCAACTCAGTGCGGGAGGGGGCCTCCGTCTCGATGCCCATACCCTGACACTGGATACCAATTCGGCGATTGCATCGGATACCGACTTTAACCTGAAAGCCCATACCATCGACACCCAAGGCCAACTCATCAGCGGGGGCCGTTTATCGCTCACCGCCCATACCCTCCTCAACCGCGGGACACTGGGCAGTATCGACCCGCTGTCATTGAATACCCAGGGACTTGTCAACCAGGGGCTTGTCATCAGTCATCACGATCTGTCCATTCAGAGCCTTGACTATCTGGAGTATGGCTCCCTCCATGCAGGGGGCACCCTACGCGTGGAAGCCGATTTCTTTGATTCCAGTGGGGCTAATATCCTGGGGTCAGGGGCGGCCACGATCAGGGCCCGTACCATGCAAAGTCAGGATACCACCATCCAAACCGGATCGGACCTTTTCCTCTATACCGACACCCTATCGTTGCAAAATAGCGTCCTGAACAGCCAGGGCAACCTGGGGGTGGATACACTCGGATTTTCGGCCCAGAATAGCGTGTTGAAGTCCGATTCGGCGTTGGGCATCCGGGCCCTTCTCATGGAAACCAATCAAACGGCCTTTATATCAAGAGGGAACACCCTTATACAGGGACAGCAGGTCTCGTTTCAACACGGCCTTCTATCGGCAGGCACCCTCGACCTGGCGGCCGATACCGTGGCACTAGAGAACAGCGACGTGGCGGCCGGGACCTTGCGACTCAATGCCGGGTCCTTGCAAAGTGTGGGGTCCCGATGGTGGACCGACCACGCCGACTGGACCGTGGGGTCTGGGTGGCTTCGGGACTCCACCGTTCAGGTAGGGTCGGATT
>RGUG01000240.1 GCA_010027915.1 bacterium
TAGCCGGTCATTATCAGACGAGCAATCCCAAAAAGTAAGCCGGTACTTATCCACCAAATGGGGGTTGGACATTGACACGGATGGGGATGGGGCCCCGGATGCGACGGATATGTACCCATTGGATCCTACCAAAGTCATCACGACACCGGCTTGGTTGACACCCTATAGCGGCAACCTAAAAGCCTGGTTCTCGTCATCGGGGGACAACAACGGAGATGGGGACGCCACGGATGTGGGGGATGTGAATGTGGGATCGGTGGTAGGATCGAATGGCAAAGTGAATAAGTGGGTGGACTGGTCGGGGAATCGGAACCATGCACTGCAAACGGTGGCGGATCGGCAGCCGCAGTTAGATGGGGTAGGGGGGATGCTATTCGATGGTGCCAATGATTACTTAGATAGTGCGGCACCGGCCAGTGGGCCGGCGTTCACGGCGATTGTGGTGGCCAAAACAGGCTCGACTTTTTCGGGTGCGACCCGTGCCATGTTAGGCAGTGCCACGAATGGTGGGCTGACGTGGGGCATTCGCTCGACTGCTGAATGGATGGTGGGGCGTTCTGGGATATCCATTACCATGGGAGACAGCCAATTTGTGACGTCTCCAAATACTGAATCCACCCTTAGCATGATGACATTGACCTGGTCCGATATGGCCAACTCATTACAAATTCGTCAAAATGGTCAAGTGGTCGGCTCGAGTGTGGCGTCGAATCTCAGTTTTGACAATGGTCGGTTGTTACGAATCGGCGGGGACAGTGTGGGATCCAATTGGAATGGCACGGTGTATGAGGTATTGGTGTTTGACCGGGTATTGGCCTTGTCAGAAATTCGCTATTTAGAGTACCAGTTAAGCATCAAATGGGGGTTGGAAGTGGACACCGATGGCGATGGGGTACTTGACCGGAATGACCTATATCCCTTTGACGAGAGCAAAGTGATCGATACCACGTCGAGCAATATGGTGGTTCGACTCGATCAGTTGATTCCGTCTTTGGTGGTATGGATTAATCCAAGCGATACCAAACGATTCGAAAAGCCCACGTCAGGCAAAGTCAAGCTATATGATTTAAGCGGCAACAAACAGCATGCGGTGGTATCGATGGCATCCAAGGCACCCCAAATTAACACGGGGGCATTGGGTCGTTCGGCAATTAAGTTTAATGGGTTGACCCAAACCATGGAAATTCCCTATTCGTCATTATTCAACAACCCCCAATATACGATGGTATTAGTGGGACGATTAAACGGGTCAACGGGTCAAAACCAAGTGTTATTGCAATCAGTCGGCAATGGCAATGGGATGACGTTGGGGTTAAATGATGCCGGTACTCGGCTCACGGTGTCGAGGGTGAGTGCGTCAACCCCCACGATTAATGCCACCATTATGGGTAATACTTCCGTCAGACAAGGGGTGCCCGTTGTGATTGTGATGGATCAAGATGACAAGGTCACACGGGTATGGCGAAATGGGGCCTTAGAAGCGATGATCATGGGGAAACACACGCCCAACCAAAGCCAATCCATTCGGATTGGATCAGGGAAAGATACCTTGGGTCAAGATGCCAATTTTGCCAATTTCGAATTATTGGAGCTCATGATATTTAATCGACGGTTAACCGAAATGGAGCAAAACCGGGTGAATCGATACATGATGCTCAACCATGGTCTTTTTATCTTTGATCCGACCTCATTTCGGTCCTTGTTTTTTTAGTGGGCGGACGACGGGAGTCGATTTGACGGGGGATAGTCGACTGATCCCGATCAACATGCGATAGAATGGGGCATCCAGATGCCCCATTGTGGGGGATGCTTGACGTTGGCCATCAAGGCGGGCCAGATGCCAGGCTGTGGGTGCCCTGGGGTCTGTTAATGATCCGATGGTCTGGCCAGTAAGGGAGTGGTATGAATGCGAGGGATATGGCACATACTCTAAGACAAAGGGGATGGGGCGTTTCAACACCGTTTGATAGACTGGGTAATGGGTTATGGTGTAGTCGGTAGCAACTAAAAAAAGGCCATCAAGATGCTGCAGGAGGGGGGTAGTAAGCAACGTATCCAAAAAATTACCTGCAATAGTCTCAGTTAAAAAAACGATAATGAAGTTAACAGCCAATCATTTATTAGTAGACGGATGTAATCAATGAACAATATTGTAACCAGTTCGAATCATATTTCAACCCATTCAAATTCTGATCAGGCAGGAGAATCTAGTAAAGTCGGCTGCTTTTCTTTTTTCAATGGGCTATTAACTCTACGAGGCAGCAGGCGTCGGTCGGAAATTAGATGCTCACCTGCAGATAGCTTCGTCCAACAGTTGCTATATGTGGGGGATAGTCATACGGATTCAGTAATCGAGAATAGGAATAGGTTAACCCAACAATTATCAGAACACCCTCATTTA
>RGUG01000025.1 GCA_010027915.1 bacterium
CCCCCATGTCAAAAGTGCCGCAGAGGTGGCCCAGTTTTTGGGTTGCGACGTGTCGGTGGTGATTAAAACCATGGTGTATCAACACCGCGATACGGGTGACTATGTGTTGGCACTCTGTCCGGGAAATCGCTCTCTCAATGGGATTAAATTGGCCAAAACCATTGGCGATCTTCGACTGGTACCCTCTGATGAATTACGTGCCAACGGGGTTTACCCTGGCTTTGTAGGTCCGATTGACTTCCCTCTGCCGGCCACCATATGGATGGACCGAACCGTATTGGGTATCACCCAGGGCGTGGTGGGTGCCAATCAACCCGATCGGCATTGGGGGGGGATTCTACCCATTCGCGACATCCGGTCGGATCACGTGGCGGACCTGATCCAGGTACAAGAAGGGGATAGCTGTGGTCACTGTGGGGGAGAATTGACGGTGTTGCGAGGCATTGAAACCGGGCATATTTTTAAATTGGGAACCACTTATTCAGAGGCAATGGGGGCCCACTATACAACCGAACGAGGGACTAGTCAGCCCTATATCATGGGATGTTATGGCATTGGGATTGGGCGAACGGTTGCAGCGGCGATTGAGCAACATCACGATGCCAAGGGGATCAAGTGGCCGGTTGCCATTGCCCCCTATGCGGTGGTGATGGTGGTGTCCAACCCGATGGATGAGGCCATGATGACGGTGGCCCAGACCCTTGGCTCAACCCTCATGTCCCACGGAATAGACGTGTTGTTAGATGACCGCCCGGACTCGATGGGGGTGAAATTTAAAGACGCCGAATTGATTGGGTTTCCCCTTATGCTGGTAATTGGAAAGGGGTTTCAACGCACCGGTTGTATCGAGGTGACCCATCGGGCATCGGGTCAAACCGATCATGTACCATCTGATCAAGTTGCAAAACAGGTCGTGGCAGTATGGAAACAAATGGGGTCATGGGTATGACCGTATTACCCGGTATTTTGATTTGTTTGTTGGTGTTGATTGGCATGGGAAACGGGCAGTCCGCTCCCATCGTGGAGATGCCCAAGGGATCGGTATGGTTGAACACCGAAACCTTTGATGACCACCCGTCTCTCGAAGTAGAAAACATCACCATTGATGAGCGGTTGGATTATCAGGCCATTCGACAATTTATTTCACAACGGTATACCAAGGTGAGGCCGGATGATGCCGATTTAATTTCTCGTAGTTTGGTGCAGTATGGGAAAGAAAACCAGGTGGATCCCAAATTAATTGCCGCCCTCATGGCAAGAGAAAGTGCCTTTAATCGAGAGGCCATCAGCGTGAGTGGGGCCAAGGGATTGGGTCAAATCAAAGACTTTAATTTTGATTCGCTGGCCATTACCGACCCTTTTGACATCATGCAAAACACCCGGGGCACGGTCACCTACATGAAACGCATGCTCAAACGGTGGCAAGCCGATTCAAAAAAAGTCTCCTTGGCCTTGGCATCGTACTTTAAGGGGCACAATGCGGTGGCTCGATCAGACAAACGGGTGGATCCGGTTACCAAACAATATGTTCAGGACATTTTAACCCACTACAAAACATTACAGGAGTTACGAACACTTTATGTGCTGCGGTAAGCGACCATGCTGATTCCAGGGGTGTATTTTTCGGCCACTGAGGCGGGATTTAAGCCTGGTCGGCTTGATTTGGGGTTGATATACGTGCCCGATGCCGTGGCCAGTGCGGGGGTCTTTACCACCAACCATATCAAAGCAGCCTGTGTGCAAGTGACCCAAAAAACCATGGCCCGGCATGTGATCAAAGCCATATTGGTCAATGCGGGCAATGCCAATGCAGCCACCGGGCCCCAGGGAATTCAACATGCCAAACAATCAGCGGCATGGGTGGCCAAAGCATTGGGTTTAAAACCGGCTGAGGTGGCCGTGGCCAGTACGGGGGTGATTGGTCGTCCATTGCCCATGGATTGCATGGCCCAAGGAATTGCCCAACTGACCCATCATCCCTTCGAAAATGATATGGGTGGGTTTGCCTCGGCCATTATGACCACCGATTTGGTCAAAAAAATGGCCCATGTCACCATTGAGGTCAATGGCCAACCCATCCAGCTATTGGGGTTTGCCAAAGGATCGGGCATGATTGCACCGAATATGGCCACCATGTTGGGTTTTATTGTCACCGATGCCACGATTGATTCCCCTACCCTTCAGCGGTTGTTGTCTGAGGTCAACCAAGCGACCTTCAACTGTGTGACCGTGGACACCGATACCTCGACCAATGACATGGTATTGGCTGTGGCGTCCGGTAAGACCCCCTTTCCGTCGTATCAAGCGACGGCACTGGCCCAATTCAAAGCAGGCCTCATGACGGTGTGTGAATCATTGGCCATCCAAATTGCCCGTGATGGTGAGGGGGCCACCAAATTGATGGTGGTATCGGTCAGAGGGGCGGCGTCTCAGTCTGACGCCTTGGCGGTGGCCCGCTCGATTGCGGCCTCTCCATTGGTTAAAACGGCCTTGCATGGTGCCGATCCCAACTGGGGACGCGTGGCCATGGCGGTGGGTAAAACCAGTGCCAAGGTGATGCCCCAGCGATTGGGTATTCGGTTTGGCCCCCATCCCATGATGCAAGATGGTCAACCGGTGACCCAAGACCCCGCAGTGGTGGCGTCTTATTTAAAGTCGGATACGGTCGATATTGAGGTGGACTTGCATGTGGGGAAACACCAGGCAAGGGTATGGGGCTGTGATTTAACCAAGGGGTATATCGAAATCAATGTGGATTATAACTAATCAGGAAGGTGGTGCACTGGCATGACAGTGGCAGATTTAATCGAAGCATTGCCTTATTTCCGGCGGTTTTCGGGCGAAACCATTGTGATTAAATATGGGGGGTCGCTGATGGACCAACCCGATGCGATGTCTCAATTTGCATCGGATGTGGCCTTGTTACGGCATGTGGGGGTTTGTCCGATTGTGGTGCATGGGGGGGGGAAATCCATTTCACGTTGGATGACCAAGTTGGGCAAGCAGGCCACGTTTGTGGATGGGTTACGGGTGACCGATGACGACACCATCGAACTGGTGGAAATGGTCTTGTGTGGCCAGGTCAACCCATCGGTGGTGGGCATGATCAATCACTGGGGTGGCAAAGCGGTGGGGTTGTCCGGTAAAGACGCCCGCCTCATGGTGGCCTCCCAATCCCCTGAGATGGCCCATCTGGGATGGGTCGGGCACGTAACCGAGGTATCCCCTGCCTTGCTTCATACCCTCACCCAACAGGGTTTTATCCCGGTGATTGCGTCGGTTGCCAGTAATCATGAGGGCAAGGCCCTCAATGTCAATGCCGATCATGTGGCCCAAGAAATTGCCATTGCGGTGGGGGCCAAAAAGCTCATGATGCTGACCGATGTGGATGGGTTATTATTAGACGGATCGGTGATCCCTCACTTGCCCTTGACCCGTGCCCGGCAGTTGCTCACCCATCCGGAGGTAACGGGTGGTATGAAGCCAAAACTCAGCAGTGCCATTCGGTCCATCGAGGCAGGTGTGGGGGCGGTCCACCTGATCAATGGGGGAATACCCCATGCGGTATTGGTTGAATTGTTTACCCAATCGGGGATTGGGACCATGATTGAAAGGGATGCCAATGGCTAGATTGTGGGGTGGTCGGTTTGCGGCCGGTATGGATGAAGTGGCCAAAGCGTATAGTTTTTCGATTGCGATTGATCAGCGGTTATATGCCTATGACATTGCCTTAAATCGGGCGTATGCCACAGCCATTGCCCAAGCAGGGGTGCTCACCCCTGACGAGTGCCGTGCCTTGCATGGGGCATTAGATGAGGTCAAAGAGGCATTGGATCATGATCTGACAGGCCATATTCAAGACGATGAAGACGTGCATAGTTTGATTGAACGGTTGGTGGTTGAAAAAACAGGCCCATTGGGCAAAAAAATGCACACCGGCAAATCTCGTAACGACCAAGTGGCCACGGACATGCGCTTGTGGGTCATGGACACTTGCCAGGTTACCATAGACTTGATGACCGATTTGATTCGGCAATTGATGGCTTTGGCCACCGAGCACCAGGGCCAATTGTTCCCAGGATTCACCCATTTCCAACCTGCTCAACCCATGCTGTTGGCCCATCATTTTTTGGCGTATGTGGCCATGATAGAACGGGATATTGAACGGGCCAAGGCCGTGCATGCCATGGCGGATGTGTGCCCACTGGGGTCCGGGGCATTGGTGGGAAGCGGGTTTCCGATTGATCGCATGGCATTGGCCCAAGACTTGGGTTTTAGTCGCATCACACAAAACAGTGTGGACGCGGTATCCGATCGTGATTTTGTACTCGATTTATTGGCCATGTCCAGTACGTGTATGATGCATTTAAGCCGGTTATGTGAAGAACTCATTTTGTGGAGTAGCCCACTATTGGGGTTGGTGGTGATTGGGGATGGGTTTACCACGGGTAGCTCATTGATGCCCCAAAAGAAAAACCCCGATATGGCCGAACTGATGCGGGGACGGGCCAGCAAGGTTCAGGCCATGTGGGTGGCACTGATTGCCTTAATGAAGGGGTTGCCCCTGGCCTACAACCGGGATTTACAAGAAGACAAGTCCTTGGCATTCGAGGCAGTGGATATTTTGCAATCCTCGTTGGCTTGTATGACCGCCATGTTGGGCACCCTTGTGTTTCAACCGGCGGCTATCGAGGCCCACTTACAACGGGGACAATTGTTGGCCACGGAATTGGCTGATTTGCTGGTGAAGCGAGGGGTTCCGTTTCGGGATGCCCATGAACAAACGGGACACTTGGTGGCCATGGCCGATCGCAACGGGGTGGCCTTGCCCGCATTGTCGGTGACCGAAGCCCAGAGGGTGTGTCCCTTGTTTGATGAGACCCTTTGCAAGGGGTTAACCATGACAGCGGCTGTGGCCAGCAAAACAGTGGTGGGGGGCACCTCACCCGATCGTATCAGTGAACAATTGCATGCCTTGCGTGCACAGTATGGAGGTTGTTAGCCCATGGAAAAAAGTTTGATTATATTAAAGCCAGAAGTCTTACAGCGGGGATTGGCCGGTGACATTATCACCCGTTTTGAACGTCGTGGTATGACCATCGAACGCTTGGTATTGCGGCACCTGTCAGAATCAATCGCCCAAACCCATTACCAAGAACACCGCGACAAACCTTTTTTTGCGTCGTTGGTGGCGTATATTACGTCTGGACCGGTGGTGGTAATGGTATGTACGGGTGAGGGGGTCATTGGCATCATTCGGCAAATGGTCGGTCCTACCAATCCGGCGGTGGCCCCACCGGGCACCATCCGGGGTGATTATGCCACCACGATTGCCGAAAACATTATCCATGCGTCGGATGGATCTGAGAGTGCGGCGAGGGAAATCGCTTTGTTTTTTGAATGAAAAAGGCCCTTTTAATTGATGGCCACTCCCTGACTTTTCGGGCGTTTTATTCGTTTCCTGAGACGCTCACCCTTCACCAACAACCCATCAATGCGGTATTTGGATTTGCCTCTTTTTTATTCAAAGCCATCGAGTCGTTGACACCAGATTTGGTATTGGTGTGCTTTGATCGGCCAGAGCCCACGTTTCGGCATGCTTTATATGATGCCTACAAGGGGCATCGCGATGCTCCCCCCGAAAGCCTGGTTCAGCAGTTGCCCATACTTCCTCACTTTTTAGAAGAATTGGGCGTGAGCACCCTATCAAAGTCTGGCTTTGAAGCCGATGATTTGTTGGGTACCATGGCCACCCAACTAGCGGGTGAGGGGGTACATGCCACCATTTTGACGGGTGATCGGGATGCGTATCAGTTGGTCAATGGGTCCATTTCCGTCTTGATTACCAAACGGGGGATATCTGATTTGGACCTGATTACCCCCCAAGTGATTCAAGCGCGATATGCCCTAACACCCCACCAATTGATTGACGTCAAGGCCTTGCAAGGGGATGCCTCGGACAATATCCCAGGGGTACCCGGCATTGGTGAAAAAACAGCCCTCAAACTGGTGGGTCAATATGGGGGCCTGGACGGAATTTATGATCGCTTGGAACAGGTAACACCGGCCCATGTTCAAGCCAAGTTACAGGCTGGGCGCAACCTGGCATTCATGAGCCAACAATTGGCCCGTATCGATTGCCAGGTTCCGGTTGTCATGGATACTGGCAGCATGGCCTTTAATCCCCATACCCCACAGGTGCAAGAGACCTTGCAACGGTATGCGTTTCATCGGCTCATGACCCATCAACCGGTGGTGGTAGAAGAGACGGTCACATCACCCAGCGGCCACTATGAATGGGTTGACGATGCGTCCGTATTGGCACCTCACCTGGAGCGTTTAAAGGAAGGGTTTTCATTTGATGTTGAAACGATTGGGTTAACCCCCATTGACACCCAGTGGGTGGCGTTGTCGGTGGCCTATCAACCCCATCATGCCTTGGTGTTTCCGGTTGTGTTGGGGGGGGGTGGCCAAATGGGTTTGTTTGATACCCCGGTTCAGACCACCCATACGGTGTGGGAAGCACTCAAACCCCTGTTGGCGGATCCGACCATTCCCAAATACACCCACAATGGCAAGTTTGATATGGCGGTTTTAACCGCCCACGGGGTAACGGTCAGGGGAATTGCCTTTGATAGTTTGCTGGCGGCATTTTTGTTGGACCCCACCCAGGGGGTGGGCTTAAAAGAACTAGCCCGTCGGGAATTGGGAATGAGCATGCAGACCTTCGAGCAATTGCCACAGCCCCTTCATGAGTTACCCACCGAGGTGTTGTGTCAATATGCCGGGGCCGATGCCGATGCCACGTTTCAGCTGATGCAACGATTAAAACCACGGGTGGATGCGTCGACAGCCTGTCGATTGTTTTATGACACGGAATTACCTTTTCAGGGGGTGTTAGCGGCCATGGAACTGGCGGGGGTGAGCATTGACCGCCCGTATTTAGAGGGGTTACGGGGTGCCTATTCAGAACGACTCCGTACAGTAACCACCACCATTCACGAGATGGCCGGTCACCCATTTAGCATCAATTCGACCAAACAATTGGCCACGGTATTGTACGATGAACTGGGCATTCCCAGTTTAAAAGCGACCAAAACGGGTCGTTCTACCGATTCGGATGTGTTAACCGAATTGTCCGAAACGTACCCCATTTGCAAGGTATTGTTGACCTATCGAAAAATCGAAAAATTAATGAACACCTATGTGGAAACATTACCCGTTTTGGTGAGTCCCCGCACGGGTCGGTTGCACACCCATTTTAACCCGGTGGGGGCCATTACGGGCCGGTTGTCGTCGACCAAACCCAATCTTCAAAATATCCCCATCAAAGACCCAGATGGGTTGGCCATTCGGGGGGCCTTTCATTCTGCCTTTCCATCGGGTCGTATCATGTCGGCGGATTATTCCCAAATTGAATTGCGATTAATGGCCCATTTGAGTGAAGATGAGGCCATGATTCAGGCCTTTCATCAGCAGCAAGATATTCACCAACTAACAGCCAGCCGACTGTTTCGGGTGCCACCTGATGCGGTGACATCCGCCCAACGAAGCCAAGCCAAAGCGGTTAATTTTGGTATTATCTATGGTATTTCGGCGTTTGGATTGGCCCGTAACACGGGGTTATCGCGGGCCGAAGCCAAGGCCATGATTGAGGAGTATTTTGCCCAATTTCCAGGTGTCAAGCGTTGGATGGATGAGACCATTGAATCGGCCCGACAAGACGGGGCCGTATGGACGGTGTTTGGGCGATGCCGCCCCTTGCCCGATATCCACAGTCGCAATGGGGCCAACCGCCAATTTGCTGAACGAACCGCGATCAATTCTCGGGTACAAGGGACTGCGGCAGATTTGATTAAGATCGCCATGATTCGGATTCATGAGCAACTGGTATCACGCTCGCTTCAAAGTCGATTAACCATCCAGGTACACGATGAATTGGTCTTGGATTGTGTGGCAGACGAAGTGGATGGCGTGGCGGAACTGGTGAAATCAGAGATGGAAGGGGTGGGGTCTTGGCGTGTACCATTGGTCGTGGATATTGGTATCGGAAACAATTGGAAGGATGTGTAGCATGGACCGAGTAACGCGATGGGTGATGGGAATCGGGATGGTGGTGTCGGTGGTGGCAATGGTGTTTTTAACCTGGTTGATATACATCAACAATGGATTGGTGGTCCAACAGGCGACGTGGGTGGCATCGTTGCCCAGCGTCAATGCAGGGCTCAACACCCTAAGTGCCTTGTGTGTGTGTGCTGGTATTGTGGCCATTCGGTCCCAGAAAAAAAACCTGCACCGCCTGCTAATGCTGCTGGCCTTGCTGGCATCGGCGGCCTTTTTGGTGGGGTATGTGGTGTATCATGCGATTCACGGGGACACCCCCTATCAGGGTGGTGGGTGGTTAAGGCCGGTGTATTTCTTTGTGTTAATCTCCCATATTGTGTTGACCATTGGCGGGTTACCGATGATTTTAATCACGGCTGGATTGGGGGTAACGGGTCGGTTTAGTTGGCACAAACGATTGGGGCGCTGGACCTTTCCGATCTGGTTGTATATTTCGGTGACCGGGGTGGTGGTGTATGCCATGTTACGAGCAACGGGGTCTTAAGTCGAAGGGGTAATACCATGTGGAATACAGTGGGAGGTGTGAGATGATTTTATCTGATCAAACCATCGGGTCATTGCTTCAGAGCGGTGAATTGGTCATTGACCCATTGGCACCGGGTGCCATTCAACCGGGGTCAGTGGACTGTCGATTGGGGCGACATTTTTTAACGGTTGACGAGCAGCAGTCGATTGCGATTGATACCCCTGTCCGGTATACCGAAACCGAATCAGACACGGTGGTGATTCCCCCCGGCCGGTTTTTATTGGCCACCACCATGGAGTGGATTCAATTACCCCCCCACTTATCGGCCTTTGTCGAAGGCCGAAGTTCGATTGGTCGCATTGGCCTGTTTATACAAAATGCGGGGTGGGTGGATGCGGGGTTTAACGGCACCATTACCTTGGAGTTATTCAATGCCAATGCGGTACCCATCACCCTGACGGCGGGACGACGCATTTGTCAGTTGGTCTTTTGTCGGATGGATCAAGCGGCCCGTCAACCGTATGCGGGCAAATACCATGGGCAGCGTGGCACCACCGGATCGCGTATTCATTTGGATCGGGACCGATGAGTGCCTTGCGTAAACCATGCCCGTCTTGTGGCACGGTGGCCGTGGTGGTATCGGGGGGGGTGGTACGGTGCCAGCACTGCGGGGTCTCGCATGCCTGTGACTGCCCGGTATGCGATGCCCCCCATTCCCAGATGGGGGCGGTTGAAGACGGGGTCCAATGTGGCCAGTGTCGTCAGGTGATCCGCGACCGCTTGATTGCCCAACTCATTGACAATGCCTTGATGATTGATCCGTCCGTACGGTGTGAGTATTGCGGGTCGCCCACGGTTCGTCGTCGTCAGGGGGCGTTTGGTAACCGGTGCTTGTTTTTTCCGGCGTGTTCAGGACAGGCCGGGCTTTTTTCTACTCCTCAAGAATCGTATGTGTTTTTGGATTTTGAAACCACGGGATTGGAAATTGGGCGGGATTGTTTATTGGAAGTGGGGGCTGTCAAGGTGGGGGCCGATGGGGACGAATCATTTTATCAATCGTTTATCCGTCCCACCGGCAAGATTCCGGCTAAAATCACCACCATCACGGGTATTGATGAGGGCATGGTGGCGGATGCCCCTACCCTTCAGGTGGTGTTGTCTGAACTCATTCCTTTTATTGGGGATGCTCGGTTGGTGATACACAATGCGGATTTTGATATGCCGTGGTTGTTGGTGAGTATGTTAAGGCATGGGTATGAGTGCCCGGGCAACACGGTGACTTGCACGCTAAAGTGGGCCCGGGCATCGGGCGAATCACAGGGTAGTTTGGGGGCGTTGACCCGAAAGTACCACATTCACAACCCCAATGCACACCGGGCATTGGCCGACGCATCGGCCACCAGGGAATTGTTTTTTATTTTTGAACAGCGGGCCAAACCCGCTCGGCCCCAACAATACGCCCGTGACTATTGGCCGATGGCCACGGAAGTGACCACCCGGTACCACGCGTTTGTACAAGCGTAGGCAAACCTAACATGTGGCTTGAATCCCTCACAAACTGGGTGACAACCCATCAGCCCCAGTGGTCGGGTGGCTGGTCGGGGTTGTCTCCGTTGATGGTCAGTCCCCACCGGGTGATGGTCTCGCCATCAGAGTGGTATGTGATGACGCAATTGGCCATGGTCTTGGATACGGTATTACCGCAGCATCCCCCCCCTACCCCATGGCCGGCGGTGTCCTGGCCGGCGGTGTTTACCAGTTATGATTTTTATCTCACAGACCAGGGCCCGCAATTAATTGAAATCAACACCAATGCAGCGGGATTGCCACTGGTATCGGTGTTGTCGGCCTATTATGGCATGGGGAATGCGGATGCGGCGATTCGGGCCATGTTCAACTCGATGGGACCTGCCGGTTATATCGCCATTGTGGATGATCAGCCCAAGGAACAAAAAACCTATTTTGAGTTTGAGATGATTCGAGACTGGTTGAACGTGCAAGGCTGGGAAGCGGGCATCCATGATGTCAGGGACCCGGTGCTGGATGATGCGGCGTGGGTTTACAACCGCTATTGTGATTTTGAATGGCGTACCGAGGCCAGTGCACGGTTGCGATCGTGTGATCAGCGGGGAATGCGCGTGTCACCGCATCCGTGGCATTATGTGACCTTGGCCCATAAATCACGCTTGGTGGGGCTTCGGGAAATGGTGGCCCCTGACTGGTGGCCCCATATTCCGGAGACCCGCTGGTTATCCGCCCATCCCAAGGATG
>RGUG01000241.1 GCA_010027915.1 bacterium
CGGCCTTAATCACCAACGGAAACGGCCCCTGCTGAACCCTCGTCAACGCCGAGGCATAATCGGTATACACATCATACGACGCGGTGGGAATCCCATACGTTTTCATTTTGGCCTTGGCCCACGCCTTCGATCCTTCTAACTGGGCCGCTTCACGACCGGGACCAACCGTGGGAATACCCGCTGCCACCAATTCATCGGCCAAGCCCGCCACCAAGGGCCCTTCGGGACCCACTACCACCATGTCCACCCCCAATGAGCGGGCACAATCCACAATCCCCTTGGTGTCCATCACATCACATTCAATGTTGATCCCCAATCGGGCCGTTCCGGGATTACCCGGCAAAAAAAACAACTGCGGTGACCTGGGTGACTTGGATAACGCTACCCCTATTGCATGTTCGCGCCCGCCCGATCCGATGACCATGATGTTCATGCCTTATTCTCCTTGTGAATCCCCCTTGGGTTGATTAACTCTCCCCCATTCTCTCACCCTTACACGGTTTTGTGCACCCGCTCCAACAACGCCTTGATAAACCCTGTAAACAACGCAGGCTGCTCAAAATGGGTGTTATGACCCGCATTTAACACCACCCGTCGGTGCATACCAGGACACTGCTGATGCAACCGTTGCCCAATGTCCACATACCGCTCATCCCGCTCACCGCATACAAACCCCACCAAGGGCAGCCGGTCAACCACGGGCCACAATGAGGGCAATACCCCCGGTGAAAACCGTTGGATCATGGTGGCCAAATCATGGGACACCGATTCGCTCCGTTGGGACAAAAAAGCATTAAAATCCGGGTGGTGGCGGATACCCCCAAACACCGGGTTGTCGTACCAGGTGCGAAGAAAGGGCCCCACCCCTTCTTCGAGCAATTGGGTGGCCAATGCCATATCCGATTGGGCCCGCATTGCCCGCTGAATAGGGTCATCAAGCCCAGGTGAACTGGATTCTAATATCACACGGTCAAACAAGTCTGGATAGGCCAGTGCGGTATGCATGGCCATGCGCCCGCCAAACGAATAGCCCACCACGCACGTGTCATGACAAGACAAAAAACACAGGGTGTCTTTGAGCAGGCCACACAGCATGGGCAATGACATCCCGTCTATTAGCGGTGCCCCGGCATGTCCTGGCCAATCGAGGGCCACCACAAAATGGGTCTCGGCAAATGAGGGTGCGATCGCTTCCCAATCGGTATGCGAACCCAATAACCCGTGTAAGAACAACAGGCAAGGGTTCTTGGCCACCCCCCAAGTGGTATATGGAAGGGTCAACATAATGGGGGTACGGGTATAGGTTCCAGCCCACGACTGGCCATCTTCCCCTTGTTTTTTTGATGCCAACGAAACATTGGGCTCATATTAAAACGACGGTGGAATAATAGGCAAGAATGAATTATAGTTCACCTCATGACGGTCCCATCCACCCCAGATAAAGCCCATTTAATACGGTCGGCCGTGGCCGCCATGCTTAATTTTTATGTATTTGGTATGTTGGCAAAAGCCTGTTATGCCGTTCCCTTAACACTCTTCCATCGCCCCCCACTCTCTTTGATGATGAGTGCCATTTGGGTGGCCTCTTTGGTTGGGGCGATCTACACCCAATTTAGAAAGAAACGCACGATGTTAACCCCTGGCGAACTGATCATGGGGGGACGGTTTGATCGCCCATCCTCTCATACGGGCCCATCGGATGCCGATGAGTCCGCCTTGCATTGGGTCAACCACTTTAAATCCGGTTATTGGGCGTGGGTTGGGCTGGCCATCCTCAATGCGTTGGCGTTGGATGGGATATGGATTGGCCTTGAACGTGGGGCCATCATACCCTTACCCGGTATTTTAGTCGGACTGGCCTTGACCGTTGCCATGGTCGGGACCATGGGGGCCATTGGACAAGGTAAACTGACCGGTTTTTTTGGGTTGCTCTTGCTATTGGTCCTTCATTATTTGGCCAAGCCCTTGTGGGTGACTGGGCCATCGGCATGGATGATAAAAGAACTTGAGTGGGTCAAATTAGGGGTGTGGATGGGGTGCAATGGGACCGTGTTTTTGGTGTTGCTTTATATCAAAAACCCCGACCTTTTTTGGCAGTATTTTAAGCCCAAGCGACACCGGTAACGAGTGGGCTCCAGCTACCCACTCCCCCACCCAAGGTTCCGGATCTCCTTAGAATCGTCTGCCTCAGGATCTTCCTGGTATGATGGGTCTTCCCTGCGTTGAGTGGATGACGGGTGGGGGGGGGTAATACCCTTGGATCGTCGGTGTTTAAAAAAATCGGTCAGGATGGTTTCACAAGGGGGATAGGGCACATAATGAAGAGAGGGTCGATGGTTAAAGCCAATATCAATCAATTTCAATCGGGTTTCTAAGGCCCCCCATCGCCAATCACGGGCC
>RGUG01000242.1 GCA_010027915.1 bacterium
CCGGCGTCACGGAATTCATCAATATCGGACGGATGGCCAATGCGTTCCATGTTGACACGATCCCGCATGCGTCTATTGGAATCGGAATATTTATGGCCGCCAGCCTGCATGCCACAGCCGCCTTGAAACGAGTTCCCTATCACGAATATCAACACTCAATTTTTGATCATAACCTTAAATTTGTCATTGGTGATATGGATTGCGCCAACGGGCACTATAAACTCCCAACGGGTGCAGGATTAGGGGTGGAGCCACATCCTGACGTTTTCAACTTTGTCATTCATTGATCATCTGGATCAATTATATTCTTTCTACTATTTTAAAAGGTAAAATTTGTGCCTCACGATTGGCGTTGGTCCAGATTGCTTTCAGCCCTTTGACGATGGCATCACCAAATTGTGCATAAGGAACAGAAACCGAATTGAGCCATGGCGCGACCCAATCATTGAGAGGATTATCATCAAATCCCATCAAAACGATGTCACGAGGGATTTCAAATCCCAACTCGCTCAACCGGCGATGGGCGCCATAGGCAATCAAATCCGATGAGCAAAACAAAGCTTCGGGCAACGCGCCATGGCTTAAAATTTTATCGACACCATCATAACCAATCTGAAGGTGGCCTAAACCCCTACCTGAAACAATATAATTTTTATTCAAGGTCAGTCCCAGTTCAAGTGCTGCACTTTTAAACCCTGTGATACGATCCACTGTCGCGGGTGAATGTGCGGCGCCATGGATCAATCCACAATGCACCAATCCCCTCTTATAAAAATATTGAGCGACGGCAATTCCGGCCGCCATGTTGTCAATCCCCACATAATCATGGGGCATTGTCAGAGTGCCATGCGGACGGCGATTCACATAGAGAATGGACTCTTTATGTCGTTGAAACAAAGAGAGTTGCGGACTGGCCATCGCACCCAACAGCACATAAGCTTTGACAAGATGCGCGCGCATATCAAGCAAAGTGGCATCCTGAAGATCGGCTTGATCATGTGTATCACACAAAACCATTGTATAGCCCGCAGCACGCAAGGCAGTTTCCGCAGAAGCGGCTATAGCCGCCATCGTCGGATTGGCCAGATTGACGGCATGTAAAGACACAACACGGCTTTCTCCACGCCGCAAAGATTGCCCGTGGGTCACAGGTCGGTAACCCAATTCATCAATAGCAGCACGCACCCTTTGCTGGGTGGCCAATGAGGCTTTATTCTGGATACCATTCATGATGCGGGAGACTGTCGCAATAGAAACGCCAGCATAGTTGGCCACAGCCGTGATAGAGGCCGGTTTCAACCCGTTTCCAGACTTCTTATGAGTAAGCGATTTTGTCATGCCGGCCTCATGTTTCATGTGGAACCGAGGCTCCACCTACCCCGTTGGGAACAATTGCTCAACTATCCCCGACATATCTCACAGACAATCCCATAACACAGCTTGCCAAAACCCGAATATTCCGTTTATTCTAGGTTAGGTAATCGTTTTCCTCACAGCAAGTCCTGCAGTCTGAACTGTGCACATTCTGTGCGGAATTGACCTCAAAACCCCAAAAAATGGGGCAAACAGACCATTTAAAGCGGGAGGATCGTGTGAAATCAGTTTTCAAAACAGTCTTGGGCCTGGCTGTATCAGGGATTTTATCAATTTCTACCCTTCATGCGCAGGAATTGGCGATCTGGCATGATATGGGGGATAACGGCAATGCTTGGTTTCAAAAAGCCGGAGAGGCTTTTGCCAAATCCCATCCGGGTGTGAGCATTAAACCGGCAAGCTTTCCGACCGATCAATGGTTTGGTCGGGTGATTGGTGCAATCAATACGGATTCTGCCCCAGCCCTTATCTTCAATAATTATGAACGCGTGATCCGCATTCAAAGCCAGACCGGAAAAGTCATGGATTTGAAATCAACACTGGCAGAGGTCAAGGATAAGGATTTTCTGTTGGAGGATGACCTGAAGGTTGCGACCTATGCGGGCAAAATGATTATTCTGCCAATCCAACGTGTACAAATGGGATTTGGCGTTCGGAAAAGCTGGCTTGAAAAAGTCGGCGAAAAATTCCCAGAAACTTGGGCTGATGTCCAACGTGTGGCGGTCAAATTTCGTGATAACGATCCCGATGGCAATGGCAAACCTGACACCTTTGGCATGGCCCTAGAAGCGGCAAAGCCACGTGATCTCATTCATATACTCGACCTGTTTATTTTTGGTTCGGGCCTGCGCGCCACACTCGTCGATGCCAAGGGTGACGTGATCATCGACGAACCGGCCCATGCGCAGGTTTTGGAAGAAGTACTGAAAGCCTTCACCATCTACGGTTACACGCCGCCAGATACAATCAACCACTCATTCGCAGAAATGTACCAGACCATCGAAGGTGGCCGCGCTGGCATGTTTC
>RGUG01000243.1 GCA_010027915.1 bacterium
CCACACGATTGGATATTACCCATGTGCTGGATCCCGTCTTGGTAAACCGGACATAACAATCATATCCCACCATCCACAAGTCTGCCCCGGATGGAATGGGCCCACAAATCTCTTCATCGGCTGCCCCTAGCATACTGACCGAATCTCCCGCCACAATGGGCTCCTGTTTAATGGGGTTTGACCCAACCGATACCCCATTGACCAACGATGTCACCAACTCGGAGGTTGAAAACACATTCAGGATCAACGGGGTCGCCGGACTGGCAGGGATCAACCCCACCATGGGTTTGGAACCCGTCATATCAGTCAGAAGCCAAGGGACCCCATTGAGTTGGGTCATTTGAATCCCATGCCCACCATATACTGAATTTCGAACCCATACATCAGTGGGTACGTTAGAGGTGGCATGCCATTGTGTCACCACATACAAGGTTCGATTGGTGGTCACGACTGTACGCCAATCTGGCAGTTGTAATGAATAGGGGGCACTCGAATCAAACATGGCCACCATTTTATTATTAAACTGACCCATCTGGGGTTGATTGCTCGCATTCATTTGATAGGCGTGGCGTTGGTTACCACTCCAATCAAACCAACGACGTACTCGTCCCGCATTTAATTCCATCGCATTGGATTGTCCCCCTGACAACCACACCACCAAATTACTTCTGGCCCCACTGGATAATGAGGTCAGTCCAGGCTCTTTGGTATTGATGGCCACCACCTGGGTGGCATCCGTCGGAAAGTCATCCAGTGCGTTGGGTACCCCATCTAAGTCGGTATCCAATCCATCGTCTTCACGAACCCGAATCACCCCTGTGGTATACAGCTGGGATGTGTCATAGACCAATCCGGTGGGCAACACAGGGAAATCAAACGATGAAAAGGTACCCGACCTTGTCCCAACCCAATCCAACACATCCCACGCATCACCCAATTGGGGGGTATAGCCATTGATGGCGTCTAGTTTTAATGTGCCATTAAGATTAAGGGGACCTGTTACGGATAATCGGCCCGATTTAAAAGCCGTACCGCCCACCAACTGAATGGTTAATTGGGCCAACGAGCCTTGGGTATATCCCCCCCCAACCGAGGCCTCACGGTATCGAAGAGGGGAAATGAGCAAGCTACCTGATTCATTTAAAATAGAGGCGGATACCGACCGCATTTCTAACACCCCGCCCGTTAACCTCACGCCCCCATTCCCGCTTAATCCAAACAGTCTCATCAACCCGCCCGTGATGTTAAGGGTGGTGGAACTGTTCACCAATCCAAACTCGGATTCCCCACCCGATTGGGTAAAGGTGATGCTTCCCAAGCCCGTATTGACAATCGGGGCATTGACCTTTGCCCCTGCCACGATGAGGAAGGTGGCATTGCCCAACGTTGAGTCCGCCAGTCGAATGGACTGGGTCACCGTTAAGGACGAGGCAATGGTCAACCCACTGTTCATGGTGGGGGCCACGATTAATTGCCCCACGGTTAGTTGCCCATTTAATAAATAAAAATAGGATGGGTATGCCCCTGTCCCCAACCAAAACGTGCTGGCTCGATCCACTTGTCCTAATGACATGGTTAAATTACCCACCATTAATTCAACCACTTGGTTATTGGCACTGGACCATTCAACGGTGGTCGCCGTGGAATACAACACCCGGCCACCACCCACAATCACCGGATTGGGATCCATGGGCACGGGGTCATACTGATTGATAATGCCATCCGAATCGGTATCCATGTTGATTCCCCACTTATTGGCAATATATTGATCCAATGCATACCGATCGGTTAGCGATAGCTCACTATTAAAGGCCACGACTTCGGCAATATCCCCGGTATATAGGCCCATGGTGGCAGTATCCACACGATGCCGACCCAGTTGAATAAAGGGGTTAGACGCCAAAGACGTGGTGAGGGTGCTGTTGGATGTCACCAAAAACCCGTTGATAAAATGGCGTCGGCCGGTGGTATTGGACATGGTCATCACTTGCAAGCGAGGGATGATGGCCGTTAATGTGTTGGATTGATAATTGATGGTGGTACCCACGTGGCCATAGACGGTTTGGGTGGGGGTCACGTAACCCAGCAATAATCCCGTATTGAGTGTGGTGGATAGGGAACCGACCACATACTGGTTGGATGCAGGCAACGACCCGGTCCGAATGACCACACGACCATTGCGTCCTTTTAAACCCAAATAAATGGATGTGGCATTGTCACCCGTTCGGCCCGCCGGGGCCCCCATTCCGGCGTCACCACGATCGGGGTCGACATCATTACCCACCACTTGACCGTTCCCTGACACCGTCACGGCATCGCTCACGCCGGGTCCCCCGGTATAGCTCGACCCACCGCCACCCCCACGCAAG
>RGUG01000244.1 GCA_010027915.1 bacterium
TGAGCTTCCACAGCCAGACAGCGATCCACTGGACTGCACCCTGGCGCAAGGTGGCGGCCACGGCACTCACGTCGCCGGCACTATTGCCGGATACGGCATTAAGGGCGGCCACAAAAATCAAGATGGTCACACAGCCAATGGTCAGGGATACCCACAATGGTCTTAACAGGCTCAAACGATGGGACCGACGCTCTTGAAGGACATCCCCAATGCCATCATGAAATCGAAGGCTTTGCTTAGGGTGTTCGGTCATTGATCAGACCTTTGTAACGGACGGGGTGCCACATCGTAGGAATCCTATCATGGGTGGGTAGTCTCTGGCAAAGTGGGGGAGTCGTCTGATAATCGGGTTAAAATCACCGGATCGGATGTTGTAATGATCAGGGTGTGTTCGAATTGTACGGTTAACTGATTGGGTTTGGTGGCCAAGGTCCAGCCATCCCCTGTTTCTTTGGCGATGCTTCCCCCCAACGAAACAAATGGTTCAATCGTGATGACCTGGTTGTCTTTTAAATATCGTGTGTCATGGGGGTCATAAAAATGGGCGATAAATGACGGTTCATCATGAAGTGTTTTGCCAATGCCATGGGAGCCCAAATTGCGAATGACGGTATAGCCATGGGAATGGGCGACTTTTTGGATGGTTTTACCAATGTGATTGATGGGAGTGCCCGCTTTGGCTACGGCAATGGCTTGGGTCAGGGCGGCTTGGCCTACAGCCAATAAATCGGCGATTCGTTTGGGTGTATGATCGCCCACGATCATCGAGGCCCCCGTGTCTGAAAAATAGCCATCTTTGACGGCTGACACATCAATGTTGATCAGGTCACCCGCACGCAAGACCCGGTTAGATGGGATGCCATGGGCGGTTTCGTTGTTGACACAGATGCACGTGGCCCCCGGAAACTGATACACCTGACGGGGTGCGGAGATCGCACCGTGTGAGATGAGCACCTCTTCACCGATTTGATCCAGTTCAAGGGTCGTGATACCTGGTTTGACATGTGATTGCATGACCCGAAGGGTTTTGGCCACAATTTGGCCGATGGCGTTTAAATAGGGTCGGTCATGCTCTGTGCATATCATGGGGTGTATTTTACGTGATGCGAGTGCTTGTGTATACCATCATATTGGGTGACCGATCGCTTTGCCTTGGGTTCCCCGTGTGGCATGCGGTGATTGCTGGTGTGTGTTGCATCGTGGTTCCCTATGAGGTTGACGGCTATCAGGGTCATGGGAGTGGTGATCCACTAACCCATCGTGTGGCATGAAGTTGGATAAGGGGGCTAAGATGGGTCAATCGGGTTACCTTACTTGATGGGGGGCGCGATACCGCTGCTTAAATGGATAAGGCTCACTATTTAAAAAAGAGTAGGTGGGGGGGTGTCAACCTCCCTTGCACTACCTTGTGGCTCGTTGTGTGGGGGATCATATAAGGTTTTATGATGATCCTAGGAGCTGGGCTATCCCGTGCCAAGGTGTACGGTTCATGATGAGGCGATGGCCATGCGGCAAGTGTTCTTGCCACAGGGTTCATGGCGACGTTGTTGATGCCCATCTAAACCGTGCCCATGGGATCATTCAGTCGGTTATGGTGGGGAACGTCCCGTTGTGTTTGATGCTGCGCTGATTCCCTGGGTGATGGTTTTCCAGCTTATTCCTATTTCGGATTCTTGCTGGGCAGTCCCGTCTCTCTAATTCGACGGGTGATAGATGGGGGAGTGGGTTACAATTGCGTTTGCGTGTGTGTTCAAAACAAACCAAGGATTATGATACTGTTTTGAACTGGGTTCCCATTGGACATGATTGAACTGCTTCCAAAGGATCCGTCATGGTGGTTGTGGCCAGGGTAATGGGTTCCTTATTCGTGACGCATGGGGTCATGGGGTGTGGGGATAGGATCAACGCGTTGAATCAATGGTAATCCTTATCATGGGGCCTTGCTTGGTGAGGGATGGTTCGTCATCACCCCCACGCTCTATATCTGCACTCTGCATGGGCCATGGTTACCTGAGCCAACGTGTGGGAGCACAGGGGTGGGCTTGCCTATCAATCGATGACCCCTGATCCGTTTTGAGTCCTTCTTTTTTTAATGGGGTGTGTGCTCAGATGGGTCGTTTTCTGGCTGGTTGCTGACCAATTCAACGCCAATACCCCATTGTTTTTGAATGGATTGGTAAATCAATGACAAGCCCACACAATGGAACACCGTGCCAATGTGATAATCCAGGCGTCGCCATTGTTGGGATTGTAACGCCCAGTTGCTTTCGATGCCGAGTTTGATGCCATGGGTGATGGTTTTCCAGCTTAT
>RGUG01000245.1 GCA_010027915.1 bacterium
ATCTGAGGAGTAGCCCATGAATATTCAATCCGTATTAAACCCGATGGATAGTCATCAGAGAACACCCCATCCCACAGACATGCCGGGTAGGATAACCAAAGGGTGTGCGGCATTGCACCCCTATCACGCCAAGCAGAAGGCCATTTTGCACCAGGTGTTGGGGCCCTTGAGTCAGGATCGGCCCGATCAATTGGTGTCCCTGGTGGACGATGTGATGGCACAAATACCGGCCCGTGAATGGGAGGGGATCGACCAGGCGAATCCTCATCAGGTCTGGCAACTGATATGCACACGAACAAGGGTCTTGTGCTTAGAGGACTGCAACCTGACTTCCCTGGGTGATGGGATTATGGGGCTACTAAACGGTGCCAAACGCATCGCCCCTGGCGATCATACCCGTTTAAAGGTGAGGCATGCCATAGGTACAGGTGTCCATGACCCAATACATGCAGTGGGTAGAGGGTGGGATGGACGAGAGACAATGTTCACAATTGGAACTGATTCTAACCAGTGAGCAAGAACTAAGATGGTATGCTAAGGTGTTTGAATCCGTTCCCATCGATCAAAAACCGCCCATTGTGGCCATTGACCCATCGGTTGAGTTGGCCGGGCAATCGATGCGCTTCTTTCATTTATTGGGGTGTGACTTGGCCCATCGCACGTTAGAGGGCAGTGATTTAACGGGCGCGTGTCTAGAAAATACCGTTTTAATGGGGTCAAACTTTCGGCATGCCATATTAGAAGGGGCGAGGGTATCCGGGGCCAATTTGGCCCGTGCCTGTTTGGTTGGTGCACGGTTGAGGGGGGCTGACTTGACCAATGCCACGGTAATAGAATCAGGCCTCAGCGCGGCGCAATTAAGGTCGTGTGCGTCGTTTGATGGCATACTGATGACGGTATCTGAATGGATACAGGTCAGCACCACACCCATGGGTACAGGTGGGATGGACGGAGAGGCGAGTGGCCATGTGGTAACCCCACTTATACCTGACACCGATCGCTCATTCAGGCAACATGACTGGCACAATGTGAATGTGGTGATTCAGTCGAATGACGAGTGGCAGTCCCTGACAGGGTACGCCAAAAAACCGATGGTGAACTGCATTGACCCCAGTGTTCAATTGGCGGGCACTCAGATACAGGGGCTGGATATGTCGGAGATCGTCTTGTCGAATAGGGCGTTAAATCGGATGACCCTTCAAGATGTGCTATTAGACCATGCCCAGTTAGTGGGCTGTGGGCTCAATAAGGCCACGATTCATCGTGGGTTGATGACAGGTGCCAACTTAAGCCAGGTACAAGGGTGTGGCCTTACATTGCATACGGTGGATATGAAGCATGCCATCCTGATGGAAGGGGTTTTTTTCGATGCCACTTTTGAGTGTGTTACCCTTTCCCATGCCGTCATGACGGGGGCGGTGTTGGATCAGGCGAGATTTCGTCATGTGGCGTTGTCTTACGTTAACTTGTGTGGCATGGATTTAACCCGCATGGCCGAATGGCAACGGGTAAGCCTAAGACACAGCCGGTTAATTGGGACGCAGTTATCACGTGAGCAATGGCAAGCAGTCGAGGATTGTGAGTGGGCATTGGTGAGCATGCAAGATTATGATCGGACGTTGGCATTGGGTGTTCCCCCCCAACAGGCCAGCACCTTATGTGTTCTGCTCATGTCGCTCCAAGAGGTGAGGGTGGCCCTACAACTGAACCCCATGCCACGGTTGAAGTTGGCCTCCGTCGCGATGGCCCAGGCAGTCAAAACACGGTGGCCTTCTGAGTCGTTGATGCCGGTATCGTTATACCAGGCCATTTGGGCCCATGACCCGGTAGATGAGCCGACCATTCAAGTGGCCATTCCGGCGGGTGCATGGCCGTCGTTGCATGCCAAACTTCAGCAACTCGAAACGGGGGATTGGGTGGACCTGATGACCCAGCTATCATTAAAAGAGCACCTCATGCAAACCCGATCAATTCAATTGGTGATGCTCTTACCATCTTTACACTGGGAATCGGCGTCGATCTACGAATTAGATGGTATTGTGTCTTGGCTGGCACAACATGATACCTGTCCGTATACCCGGCAGCCGGTAACCATGGCCGAGCTTATCCCGTTGGCGGTGGTGATTCGATCGTTATCGCATCAGTATCCCGAGGCGGTCAACGCCACCCAATTTCCCACGATATGGCAATGGGTCAACCGTTCTGTGTGAGGGTACATCTTGCTCACTTCGGTTCGCCTTGGCCTCATGCGGTGGGTGTTGGGGGGGAGGCCTCATTGAGCAATTGAGCCCATCGGGCCCATCCCTCTT
>RGUG01000246.1 GCA_010027915.1 bacterium
GTCTCGTGGGCTCGGAGATGTGTATAAGAGACAGTCTCGATCCAGACCGAAAATTGCCCGAGACACCAGCCACTTATTTTGACTTTTTATTACCCCACGCCACCATTTTTGAGCACGAGGTTCAGGTCATCTTCCCCGGCCCTCCCGGTGCGCCCCCCATCCAACTTGGCATTCCACGACAATTGGCACAGCCTGTCTCTCGCGTTCGTGAAGATACCAATGTGCCACCTCCGATCGATCGGGCGACATTACCCGCCTTTGTTACGGACACCTGCCCCTTAATTCCGGTATCCGTGAGTCAGCTCATTCGGTGGATGACCTGTTCGCGCCAGTATTACCTTGGCCGGGTATTGGATGGATTTGCCAGCCCCGATCCGTCTGAAGAATCGCCCGCCCAGACGGGGATCGTCGTCCACCGATGTTTGGAGCATCTGTTGCAAGCGCCGCACACCCCATTGGGCACTCTGGTTCGGCAAACCGCCAATGACCTTGGTATTCCCGATTCGGTCGGGGACGCCACGATGCACCTTTCAACCGTAATCACTTCGACCGCATTTAACGCTCTCGTCGCCAACGGCCCCATTCCCGAATATGGATTCCAGCTCCGCTGCGGTACACTGTTTATAACGGGCAGAATCGACTGTTTAAGTCAGTCCAATGGCTGCTGGGTCATTACCGATTTTAAAACGGATCGGACCCCCGAAACCGCCAAGCTCCCACGCCACCACCACGATCAGCTCATGATATACGCAATCGCGATTGCCCAGGCGAAGCGTTCTCTAGACCCAATTGAGATGCAGGTCATTTATACCCGAACGGGGGAATCCGTCACAGAAACGTGCACCCATGATGAACGTGTCAAATTTGCGGCCCTCCTGAGCAAACTCCCGAGTCTTCCATTTTCGCCACCAGACCAGGTGGAATGCGACCGCTGCCCCGTCACCCAATGGGTCCAACACTGTAGACGACTTCCAGAATGGGGAGTTCCCATCACAAAGCCGGCCAATATTTTGAACTTGAAAGGAGAGGAAATTCAGACTCGATTGTTTGAAAATTTGGAATAGGCGGGGTCATAAATCCATTTTTTTCGAGAACCAATTGGATCCCACGAGCGACGGCGGCCCCGGCAAATGGGCCCCAATTAAGTCCCGCCATGTTGCATGCCGGCGCATCCACTACCCGCCCTCGAAAATGGACCAAGGGCACGCGTTCTGGCCTAAATGGTCGGCCAGGGCACGCCGATAGTGTGGTAATGAGTCCACCGTCCGAAAAAATTTCAATACCAACCAACCGGCCGTCGCGTTGGGTTAATTGATACCTAAACCGACCCACTTGTCGAAATTTTTCTGAAAAATCCGAGTCTCGCCAACCCGATAACGGGGTAATGCCCGATCCCAACGAAATTTCGGGCAATACATCCAAGTCTTTGGCCAAATTTCGAATTAATTTGGGAGATAACTCGCCCACTTTGTCATTGATATAAGCGCCAGATGTGACTCTAATCCACCCATCCCAAACACTCGAAAACGTAAACCGATTAATGGTGGTCGGTAATCGGAGCGGACCGTCCATCCGAATCGTAGCAGACACACCGGTAATCGGCGTAACTCCCGCGGCCACTGGGCCAAGCGCCAACACCGTGGCCGCAGGGCGCAGTATCCGTCCAGTTTGCGTCCGCCACTCCGTTCCTTTGGTGCCAACCGGAATCTGGCAATCATCACCAATGATTTCGCCCCCCCGACCAATGACCTCGGACACGGTCATGTCAAACACCCGTTTAAAGTCAATTTGACCGTTGTGTTTCACACCGTGAATCAGGGCACCGACAACGTCAGGCGATACCGGGGTGCCTAAATCGTGACCCAACCGGCTCAAATCCGATTCCCAGCGAACATCGGCTCCCCGGCGACGCAACAACGCATACAATTCCCGTATCGACGATTCATTTTCACGGGTCACCAGCTGCGGTCTTTCGGAAGCCAGGGTTGTTTCCTGAAGAGACCCCGTTTGTTCCCAAAATTGCGTTGTAAATTCCATTGCCATTCTCGAGAATTGCAGGTTTCGATCTCGGGATTCAGCGGTGGCGGTCGTCGTTAGCCAAAACGAGCGGATCATATTTTGAACCGCTACCCTATCCAAACAGGCCAAGGCGAGACCCGAACCCGGGTTCAACCAATCGCGATATAATGACCACGGATTATAAATTTCACCATTTGTATCGCGCTTAAAAATGATGTCGAAATGTTTGTTTTGCGAACTGGTCGTTGCTGCGGGAGCAGACTTCCCGACCACCCACTTTACT
>RGUG01000247.1 GCA_010027915.1 bacterium
GGCTCTTGGATTATCGACAACGAATCCGTTGATGAACGGTTGGACCGTTATTTGGTCCAACAAACCCATGCCTCGCGTCAAACCATTCAATCCTTGCTCCAGCAAGGGATCGTGTCAATCGATGGCGTATCCATTACGAGGCCTGCATACCGGTTAAAAGCGGGTCAACAACTGACCATTTCCCCGTATACCCCTCCTGTTTTATCTTCTAGCCCTACCCTTCCACCCATCCAAATCGTATTTGAAGACCCTTGGTTGGTGGTGATTAACAAACCCATTGGGTGGTTGTCTCATCCTCCCCATGAGGTGGCGTTGCCCTCAGTTGTCACTTGGGCGGTCTCCCAATGGCCCAGCATGTTAGGGGTTGGCCCACCCTATCGCAGTGGCATTGTTCATCGTCTGGACCAGTATACCGAAGGGTTAATGGTATTGGCCAAAACACCCGATGCCCTCGCCGACATGCAAGCATTGTTTCGTGATCGACAAATCAAAAAAACGTATTGGGCCTTGGTACAATCGAATGTGTTGTCCGATACCCTGACCATTACACAACCTATCATGCGATCGCCTAAAAAACGTCATACCATGATGGTCCATCCCGATGGCAAACCAGCCATCACCGAGATCAAGGTGTTATACCGATATGGGTCCATGACCTTGGTTGAAGCCCAGCCTTTAACGGGACGAACCCATCAAATCCGGGTCCATTTGGGTTTTATCGGGCATCCCATTATAGGAGACCCATTGTATGGCACCGCAGGCCACCATGGGGGCCAATTGTTGCAAGCAGGACAATTAACGTTTGATCATCCCATGACCCATCAGCCCGTGACTGTTTCCCTGCCGCTCTCACCTCGCCTGCAACGCCACCCCATAGTCTAAACAAACTGTCCTCCCCCATTATTTTTTACCTGCCACGCCACCGCTTGCTTGCCATCAAGTGAACCAAGGGGCAACAGCCCCTTGGTATGGCAACCACCCAATCATGAAACCCGTTTAATAGGTAACGTTCAGCGGTATTTCCCCCACATCGTAAACCGTGCCACTGGTAGGGCTGGCTGGGGTTTGAATCGGCACCTTAAAGTTCACAACCTTTCCATCATCTCGGGTAATCTGAACCGAATAGGACAACGTCGCCCCCTCGGAATAATCAATCAAAAACTTGATTTTAATTTGATTATTATATGCTAAAAGGACTTGGGAGCCGCTACGTCTGCCAAACCCATTGGCAACCTCTAAAGAAGTGGTATAGAACTTCATTTTCTCCGTACTATCCACTATATTGAGCACCCCTGTTATCGCCATTCTGGGCTTTAAATCAATCACCCCCACATCTAAATTGGTGTTTTTGGTATACAGAATATTGGAGGTCACACAAAAATAAGAGGTGGCATTTTGCGTCACATAAAATGCAAAATTCAAATTGACTTTTGGATCTACAAACGACAGATAGGCCGGCATGGTTTTCTTAAACTGGCCTGTCTTGGATATCTCCCATTGATTACTACTGAATGATTGTATACTCGCATTATTGATCAGGTCCCCCGCATTCATATGGATACAGTCTGAGTCAGTAATATCGGTAGCCGGCATGCCATTGAGTGTCAACGTAGCCGTACAATACGTCGGATCAACTGTCTTGACCGTACTCTCAGTGGTGGACGAGGTCGACGCCGTGGTCTTACCAGGGCTTGAGCAACCAATCAAAAAAAGACACCCCCCTAACAAACTCAACACCAAACTTTTTTTTAGAACATTCAACATACCCATACAATGATATCCCTCCCACAACCTATAGTGTGACGCATTGATTCAACATAACCCCATCCAAACAGCCCCTGAACCGGTGGTACCCGTTCACGCCATTCGTGTTCCTCATACCCTCTCATCCCTCCCATCATCTCTCATAATTATTAACGTCATCAAAGTTTTTAATTAAAAAAACAACGTTGTTATTTTTATTATTATTTTAAAAAATAAATGACGTCAATGCTTTATTTTATCGCCACTTATCTTATTCCACTGCTTCAACCCATGATCCCCTCGCCATTGGCACACGCCCCCACGCCGTATTCTTTTGACACAACTCACCGGCGGGGAAATGAACCGTCATCCCACGTTAGATACGCCCCATCCCAATGAGCCAAACGGTAAGCAACACCACCAGGGCCTGATGCATTGGGCGGCCAGATCATCCCATCCACACCCTCTCTCCTTATCCCCTCCCTAAGGGTCAATGGGCACCAGACCACGATGCGGTCATGAGTCGGACTCACGCCT
>RGUG01000248.1 GCA_010027915.1 bacterium
CCTCTTTTTAAGGGTCACAGGGCGTGTCATGGGGTCACTGTGACAACAGAAGGGTCCCAGACTACTCCACCGTCACACTTTTGGCCAAATTGCGCGGCTGGTCCACATCACACCCCAATTCCACCGCCATATAATAAGATAACAACTGCAATGGGATCACCGTTAAAATAGGGGTTAACTCATCGGATACCACCGGAATGCGAATGATGTCGTCCGCATACGCCTCAATGTCCGTATCCCCTTCTGAGGCAATGACAATGGTCTTGCCTTTTCGGGCCCTCACCTCTTGAATATTGCTCATCATCTTGTCATACGTGCCCGTGCGAGGGGCAATGCATACCACGGGTAATTGGTCGTCAATTAAGGCAATGGGCCCATGCTTGAGTTCGCCCGCCGCATAACCGGTGGCATGAATGTATGAAATTTCTTTTAACTTTAACGCACCCTCTAAGGCCGTGGGATAATTCACCCCCCGACCAATAAACAAAAATTCCCTGTGGTGGGCATACCGCTTCGCAATGGCTTGAATATGGGCCGATTGTGACAAAATATGATCAATATGGTCAGGAATCGTCTTCAATTCATGGGTCATTTGCCATAAGGTGTCCGCATCAATGCTCCATCTCAATTGCCCCACATACAACGTAAACAAATACAGGGTCACCAATTGGGCCACAAAATTTTTGGTCGAGGCCACCCCAATTTCGGGGCCCGCCAAGGTATGAATCACGCCGTCGGATTCTCGGTCAATGGTCGACCCTGCCACATTGACAAACGACAACACCTTAAAAAACTTGCTTTTGGCTTCTCGTATACACGCCAAGGTATCCGCCGTTTCGCCCGATTGGGAAATGGCCACCACAATGTCATGCACCCCCGTAATCATGTGGCGATAGCGAAATTCAGACGAAATATCCACCTCGGTTAAAATGCGGGCATGCTGTTCAATCCAGTATTTGGCAACCAGCCCGGCATGCCACGACGTCCCACACGCCTGAATAATAAACCGGGTCACTTTGACCAAATCTTCGTTACTGAGTTGCAACCCGTCAAATGATACCTTGTCGCCTTTCACCCATTGGCTATAAATCGACCGCACCATACCCGATTGCTCGTGAATCTCTTTTAACATGTAATGATCGTACCCGTTTTTTTCGACCGAGCTGGCATCCCACGTCACCACATGGACGGGTTTGACCACCACCCCACCCCCCATTTTTTTAACGGTCACCCCTTCTTTTTTCACAATGGCCAATTCCATGTCATCCAAATACACCATCTCTTTGGTATGGGGAATAATCGCATTCACATCCGATGATACAAATTGCTCGTCTTTTCCCAACCCAATAATCAACGGGCTACCTTTGCGACAGGCCACCAAGGTATCCGGCTCATCTTCTGCAATCACCGCAAACGCATACGTGCCCTCCAAATCCAATACCGCCCGCTGCACCGCGTCGACCAAATTGCCCTGTAAATACCGGGCAATTAAATGCACAATCACCTCCGAATCGGTTTGAGACCGAAACAAGAACCCCTCGGCCAACAATTTGTTTTTTAAACTCAAATAATTTTCAATGATCCCATTATGAACAATCGCAATTTTACGTTGGGTATTCACGTGGGGGTGGGCATTCACCTCGTTGGGTTCGCCATGGGTGGACCACCGGGTATGGCCAATTCCCACACTACCCCGAATGCTCATGTTTTGAAGCGTCTTTTCTAGCTCACGTAATTTGCCTGGGGTTTTCCAATAACTCAATTCCCCCTTCGATAAAATGGCAATCCCCGATGAATCGTAGCCCCGGTAGCTCAGTCGCTCCAACCCCACCAATAACACCGATTCCATGTTCCGATCCCCAACATATCCCACAATCCCACACATAGATGACCTCCGTTAAACCCCCGCACCCTCGTTTTGATGTTAATCGTCGGGTCATCATACCACACCCTTGCACTTCCACATCCCCTTGATTTACCATCCATGCTTACCTTTCACGGCCAATGGGAATCATCCCACTGGTGGTGTCGTAACGTCGGGTCCCGCTTCATTCCCTCATCAACAGGAGGTCCCTATGGCATTACCATCCGAGTCATCCGGCCGTGTGATGGCCACCGCTTATCGCCTCATTGGGTCCATGACGGGCCCCATCATCATGGGATACCTCGTGGGATGGGGGCTAACATCCGAGTGGCATTGGCCCTCATATTGGGCACTGATCACCACCGGTGGGGGCATCATCATGGGCATGGTGTGGGTGATAAAAGAGGCACTGCGAT
>RGUG01000249.1 GCA_010027915.1 bacterium
ATCGCGTTCGACCTGGATGAAAAGGTCTGTATCAGCGAGGCGTACCTGATCGCCCACTTCCCACATGGGGGTGGCGTCAATTTTACCCAACGGATACCGGCTAAAACGCTGTTCGGCCATAATGACAGACTTGATTTCGTTACCGGAGGCGACTTCATCATAGATTTCCCATAATATCTCAAAGGATGGATGGTAGGCGGCGGAATAAGCCCTTTCAAATTGGGTTTGAGCCAATCCAGATAATGACTCATACACGGCCAGAATACCGCGTTTGGAAATCAATTGGGAAATGGGTTTGGTAATCGACATAGCGGTGCGTTGAAACGCCTCGTCGGGGGTGACCCCTTTGCCCACCAACCACCGGTACATGGTTTCACAAATGCCATGAATGGCCCCCAATAAAATACCCCTCTCCCCAAAAATATCGGATTTATATTCCATTTCTAGCGTGGTGTAAAAACAAAAAGGAGACCCCAGTCCAATGGCCCAAGCCAACGCGATATCTGTGGCGTGTCCATTAACATCTTGATGAACCGCCACACTGGCGTTGATCCCAGCCCCATTGACGGTTTTACCTTGCTCATAAAGACGCCGGACACTGGGGCCCATCCCCTTGGGACATACCGCCACGACATTAATAGAAGACGGAAAAGAATCCCCCACCGTTTTAAGGTGGCCCAATAGAAACCCATGCGATAGCCCAAGGGTGGCCCCAGGTTTAATGGCCGCCAAAATATCTTGATAAATCATAGCCTGGGCCGCATCTGAAATGAGTAACAAGACCAAGTCAGAAGAACGAATCACCGACATCATCTCACCCAATGTGCCAGAGTCTTTGGTAAACCCAGCCCGTTCAGCGGATGGAATCGAAGCCGATCCGTCACGCAACCCCACCACCACCTTGATGCCGCTTTGTTCGAGTGAATCGCGCAAATTTTGTGCTTGAGCCGGACCTTGGCTGGACCAGCCAATCACCCCAATTTGTTTCACGCCATGGAAGGCCTGTGGCAAAAGGGGAAACAAGTGCCGTCCCCCTTTGACGATATATTCAGTCGTGCCGGCTAATTCGATGGGGGTTTCGGTGAATATGTTGGATCCAAAGCGTGGGGGCATGGGGTATCTCCTTGTTTGCAAATAAGACCAAAGAGTTGGTCATGAATACATACTAGGATGATACGGTAGAATTGAATAGATGTGAACCACAGGCAAAAAAAAAACACCCCCCAAGTAAAGGTCCTTGGGAGGTGTTCTTAAAAGAAGCCAACTAGTGAGCGGCTGCTTTGCCTTGTTTGGCTGATACCGTTTTAGTGGCACCAGTTGTCGCTTGAGCGGCTTTTTGACCAGCAGCTTGAGCAGCTTTTTGACCAGCAGCTTGAGCAGCTTTTTGACCCGCAACTTGCGTGGCTTTTTGACCCGCAACTTGCGTGGCTTGCTGAGCGGTTGCTTGAGCAGCGTGTTGGCCAGCAGCTTGCGTGGTTTGATCAGCATGCTTTTTAGCCAATGCCTTGTTGGCAGGGTTGGCGGCTACTGATCCTGCACAGGCAAGAACCAAAGACAATACCATAACGATTGCTTTCATGAATTCACCTCTTTTCGTTGGGTAGGTCGTTGTTCATGACACGAATGTATGAAACATGTCAGATGGTATCATAAAGTAATAGTAAAGTGGTATTAAAAAAAAATAAGAAACCGATGAGAGCATGTCAGCATGGTAATGGGGCAATCCTTGTATCTTTTCGATCCACCAAAGCTACGCTATAATTCCCACACCATTGGGGAGTCGCCAAGTGGCAAGGCACCGGGTTTTGGTCCCGGCATTCGAGGGTTCGAATCCTTCCTCCCCAGCCAAATTTCATTTCTTGAGTATTCCATCTCTATCGCTGAGTTCAAATCTCCCTGTAAAACAGGTTCTAATCGTTGATTTATGATTCTTGCGTCTGGGGTAAGGGCTTTCAGGATTTTGAGTGGAGTATTTAGCTCAACGACCAGAGATTTATCCTGCAGGTAGAGGTTCGAACCTAATGCTTGAATAATTTCTTTTTTCTCAAGCATTGTGCCATTTTCAAAACGGGTTTTGGCTGTTTTGGCAAAGCTAAATAAAGACCTCTGCAAAACATCGAACAAGGGTGGAGATGGGGATATTGATAAGATGAAAGATGATGAGACAAGTAAAAAAGGGAGCTCTTTAGCCCCCGCTATAAACTAGACATCGATACTTGAGAGTATTTAAACCCCAAAGGCCCTGTGCACAGGGCC
>RGUG01000250.1 GCA_010027915.1 bacterium
GTGGTTGAAGCGGGGTTGTTGCCAGGGCATCACTGGGTGATTCGATGCTGGCGCGCACTCAACCGATGGGCACTCAATCGGGCCCATCGGGTGGTGGTCATTGGCCGGTGCATGGCAGATCGGGTGCGGGCCCTTTATTCACCTGAACGGTGGGGATCGTTGGTGATGATTCCGGTTTGGGCAGATGATCGTGGAATTCAAGACGGGACGGGGGATTATCGGGTCAAGTGGGGACTCGTGGACAAGGTGGTGGTGGGGTATGCCGGCAACATGGCACGGTTTCATGATGTGATGACCCTCATGAAAGCGGCGGATGCATTGCGTGATCACCCTCGGATTCGGTTTGTGATGGTAGGGGATGGGCATCAAAAAAACGAGTTAATGGCCTATGCCCATGACCGGCTATTACACAATGTGCAATTTCATGCGTATGTCCCCCGCGAGCAACGGGGTGACCTGCTCCGTACCTTTGATGTGGGGGTGGTATCCTTGAATGATGCCTTTGCGGGGGTATCGGTACCTTCTAAATCATTTGGGTTGATGGCAGCCGGGGTTCCCATGGTGGGATTGTTGCCATCCCAGTCCGAAATGGCCTATGTGATTCAAGAAGAAGGGTGTGGATGGGTGGTGTCTCCGGGGGATACCCAGGGTCTCATTCAGACCCTCATCCAGGCGTGTGAGCAGACGGACGAATGCAAAAACAGGGGGCGAAAGGGTCAGCGGGCAATTGCGACCACGTATTCCTTACAACAAGCGGTATGGCACTACAAGGCCGTCATCGATTCACTGGGGTAGGCCCCATAACCGGTACCTCGTAGTGCGGTACGGGATCATCCCCAAGCCCGTGTAAATGCCGTAACCAAGTATTCAGGAAATGGGGGGCGGATGTCCCCGAATCGGTTGAGTGGGGGGGCGTGCTAACCCGTGCCCATAGGGTGTGTGGGTGGGTTGAATCTAGATGTCTGAGTGGGACCCACCCTTTAGTGATGGAAGTTGAAGAGTCTATTACCCACTTAGATTGACGGCCATCAGGGGTGGTAATGGTCAGATAGGGCCATTGGGTCAGGGCGTTTTTGTGATCCTGAGAATAGTGGGTAAAGGCATTGAAGAAGTCCAGGTTTTCGAGGTGACCATACCCCTCACAGGTAACCTGTTCGGGGGCTGTGCCATGGAGCGTTTGGACGGTCTTCCTATTATGGGTGATATACCCTGTATCATCGCTTGGGGTTGCCGCAGGGTCTGGTGTGACGGACCGTGCTACTGCTGCCAGTGTTGCCCGTGGTGATGCCGCTGCTGCTGCTGCCAGTTGTGCCCGTGCTAGTGGTGCTGGCGGTGGTGAGGCGGACTGTGGTGATGCTGCCGGTGTTGCCGGTGTTGCCCGTGGTGATGCTGCCTGTGCCGCTGCTGCCAGTGTTGCCTGTGATGATGCTGCCGGTGCTGCTGCTGCCGGTGGTGATGCTGGCCGTGGTGTTGCTGTCTGTGCTGCTGCCCGTGGTGCTGCTGCCTGTGCTGCTGCTGTCTGTGCTGCTGCTGCTGCCGGTGGTGATGGTGTGAATGCTGGCCGTGGTGAGACGGGTGATGAGGTGCGGGTGGTGGCAGCCGACGCATTGGGATCGTCAGGGTTGGCAGGGTAAGGTGGTAGTGGCGATGGGTTGTCAGGTAATGGCAGTGGATTGGATTGTTGGGATAGGTAATAACAAATGACCATCCACAAGATGGGACGTGCCACGGGGTCGGTTGGTTCCGCCAATAAAAATGCCGTCCCTTCTACACTATTAAGATAGGAAGAGACCATAGAATCAAAACCGGCGAGGGCCTGGAGTTTGGTCAAAAGAAGCGGGGGGTCTTTTAGCTTGGGCAAGGATGTTTCAAGTTGGTGGCACACATCATCCAATAGGCGACCGGGTGAGGGGTGAGCCGCCAGTGGATGCATTAACCCAGGCAAATGGGTGGGGTGGGCATGGCGTAATATCGTGACCCATTGATCCGGTTTGATGTTCTGAACCCAATTGAGGGGTGGTGCAGAGGACCCATTGAATGGACACGACATATACCCTGCCACCACCTCATCAAAACAAGGATCCGAAGCAAACCGGTTCAACGGGTGGTTGAGGGTGGCAGGTAAAGTGGCAATGGCGACGCCCAATTGAAACGGCGTATAGGTCATCTGATGGCCATTGTTGGGGATCATATAACTACCCTTTGGCAAGGGTAAGGCGTCTGGAGCCATACTGGGGGGGGCAACACGGAG
>RGUG01000026.1 GCA_010027915.1 bacterium
GAAGGGTCGCTACAGTTATCAAACAGTGAGCGAAACGCTCATGCAACAGGTGGGGCAGGCTGCGTCTACCCAAGGACTGGCCGATTACCTGACGTCGGTACTGACCCGAGACTTAGAGATGGGCAAGCCCCGCTTTTTTTTCTCGCCGTATTTGGACGAGTGTGAGTGTGCCACCGTGGTCCCGGCGCCGGATCCAGAGTGGGTACCGGCATTGCAAGCCTTGCTGACCCATATGAAGCAACCCGACACGATTGTCTATGACACCGACCCAGTGGTGGGCATGTGGTTGACCCAATTGGGTATGGTGGCCTGTGTTCCTTTTTGGTTGTCTCGCACCTTGGTAGGGGTGGGATTGATCGCCCCCAAACTCACCAGCCCTACCTTAACCCGGGATGACAAAGGGATTTTGCAGCTCATCATGCAACAAAGCAGTGTATGGTTGGGTCGACTGAAACAATCTGAAATGATTTTAGAGACCAAAGACGCCAAGCACATCCAGCAAGATAGCCTGCCGCATCATGTGACCATGCCCCGTTTGTTGTTTGCAGCGAGAACCCACTCCATAAGGGGGGTGGGGGGGGATTATTATGATGTCATTCCGTCACCGCATGCCCCAGGCTATTGGATTATCATCGGGGATGTCATGGGCCATGGGATGGGGGCTACCATGGCGATGCTCATGTTACAAAGCATGGTTCATACCGTCATTGAGTTAATGCCCGATGTGACACCCGGTCAATTGGTAGGAAGGGTAGACCGGTTGTGGTCCAAACACACGGCCCGTTGGCGGGATCCCCGTTCGGTGACCCTTCAGGTATTGTTTACCATTGATCAGCGAGAATTTGTCTTGGCGGGACACGATGGCAAGGTGTATTGGTGGAATGCCCAAGACCACACGGTGATATCGATTACCCCGACCGATCCTTGGGTGCCATTGGGAATGGGGGCGGATGGGTTGCCGGGCACCAGTGACACCATTCAGATTCACACGGGGGATGTGTTGGTATTGGTCAGTGACGGGGTGATTGAATCCCTTGGCAGTAGCCGATCGGATTGGGATTCAGTGGGGGAAGCCCGGATCAAACACCTGATTAAAACCCATCAGCATGATTCCGTGGCCGCCATTCGTGATGCCATTTTAACATCGTGTCAATTACATGAGGGGACAGAAGAGGGGGGAGATGATGCCACGGTGGTGGTGTTAAAAGCCGTGTCCTAAAAAGGGGGGTTGAGATGAGATGACCCGATGTGCAGGGGTTTGGGGACCGCAGGTCCCAAAATGTACCCTTACTCCCCTCCCCGAAGGGGAGGGGTTGGGGGAGGGGGTGCAAACAAGACACCCTTGCCATGGGGATTCTAAAAGGGGCGTCGCCCCTTTGGCCGGGGGATGGATGAGGGGGGCCAAACAAAACATCATCTCGCCATCATTGATACCCTAAGCCAGGGTTGCCTTTCAGCGTATAGCGGTGGACACCATTAATTCAAACTGACCGATTCAAACAGGGTTTTTAGGGCATCTTCCACCATTTTGACATTTCGTTTGATTAAATCTGGCTTAAAAAAGAAATACCCTTCTAACACCACAATACCTTCTTCAAACAAGTGCCCTTTGTCCATGATCGTCCCCTTTGGTCATCTCGCCTTGCCCTATCTGGATGGTGTATTCCCCCTTCATAACCCATTCAAACCCCCCTTTCCCTACTCATTCCTTATTCATCTACACCCTGTTTTGTTACCCCACGGGCCCCCCAAGAGACCCTCACCACCCGCTACCACTACGCCTTTCTATGATCCGTCCATCTTGCCTGTTTTGTTGGGATGAGGGTCGCAGTATCCCAAGGGTTTCATGTCGCCTGGTCTTCTTGTACACTACCCGCATGGATGACGACAATCGATTGGTAACCCCTACCCCCCAATGGGATGACGCACGAGATGGCTCGCTACGCCCCCAACGCCTGGCCGAATTCATTGGCCAGTTGCCACTTAAACGAAACCTTGACATTTATATCAATGCCGCACTAAGTCGCAACGAACCCATTGAACATGTCTTGCTTTATGGCCCACCCGGTCTTGGCAAAACCACCCTGGCCTCGATTGTGGCCCGAGAAATGGGGGTGAACGTCAAAATCACATCGGGCCCGGCCATCGAACGACCCGGTGATTTGGCCGCCATTTTAACCAACCTAGAAAAAGGTGATTTGTTGTTTATTGACGAAATTCACCGCCTGAATCGATCGGTCGAAGAAGTATTGTATCCCGCCATGGAAGACTTTGAATTGGATATTATGATTGGGAAAGGGCCCTCCGCCCGATCCATTCGGATTGATTTGGCACCCTTTACCTTGGTGGGGGCCACCACCAGGGTCGGGCATCTGTCGGCCCCGTTGCGGGATCGATTTGGGATTGTTGAACGCTTGGCATTTTACACCCCCGAGGATTTGGCCTTGGTCATTGAGCGTGCCGCCCATTTATTGAATAGCCCCTTAGAACAAGGGGCCGCCACGGAATTGGCCTGTCGTTCGCGGGGAACCCCCCGCATCGCCAATCGCCTCCTTAAACGGGTTCGAGATTGGGCCCACATCCATACCAATGGGGCCATTACCATGGCCTTGGTCGATGCCGCATTATCCGGCATGGGGGTAGACGAATTGGGCTTGGATGAACTAGATCGAAAATACCTTGCCAGTATGATTCAAAAATTTGGTGGTGGTCCAGTTGGGGTTGACACCATTTCCGCCAGTATATCCGAAGAGTCCATGTCACTCGAAGACATGGTAGAACCATATTTGCTACAATTGGGATTCATCGAACGAACCCCCCGGGGTCGATTGGCCACCCAGGCCGCCTATCGACACCTGGGCCTTCCCGTTCCGGTTTCACCCGTTGCGGCCCAACCCACTTTATTTGGAGACCCACTATGACACGCCACGCCACCATTCAACGCCACACCACCGAAACACAAATTAGTCTCACCCTCTCACTGGATGGGACGGGTCACTCTACCATTCAAACAGGGGTCGGGTTTTTGGATCACATGCTCACCTTATGGGCCGCCCACGGTCGGTTCGATTTATCCATCACCGCCACGGGGGATACCCAGGTGGATGATCATCATACCACCGAAGATGTGGGGATCTGCCTTGGCATGGCGTTTCGTGAGGCGTTGGCCATCCCCACCGGTATTGCCCGCTATGCCTCGGGGGCCTTTCCCATGGATGAGGCCTTGGTTCATGTGGCGGTTGATCTCTCCAATCGACCCTATCTCCATTTTGGGATTCCCTTTCCCAAAACAAAAATAGGGACATTCGATGCCGAACTCGTCCAAGAATTTTGGCAGGCCGTGGCCACCCATGCCCGCTTGACCCTTCACCTCATGGCATGGCACGGTCACAACCTGCATCATTTGGCTGAAGCCAGTTTCAAGGGGGTGGGCGTCTGCCTGTTCCGTGCCACCCGAATCGATCCCCATCATGGGGGGGTACCCTCTACCAAAGGGGTGTTATCGTGACCCGTATTGGGTGGCCCCTTCGTCTCCTCTTGATCGGCCTCGTCGCTGGGACATTGTCCGCTTGTGGCAAGGTCACCCAGGTGGCTCAACCCAATACCGACACCCTGTTTTTTGATGCCACTGGACGGGTGTTGGTTACCACCAGCAATCGCAGTAGCCGTACCTTATCCCTGACTGAATCCCCGTTTTACGTGGTGGTTCGAGGCATTCAGGCCAACGGTAAAAGCGACGAATTAGCCTGGGGAAAACTGGCCATTACCCGTCCCCCCCGTCTCACCCAATGGGAACAAGCCATCGGCACGTCGTACCGTAAAGGGGATGTCATGATAGACAAGGCCGCACCCACTTGGGCTTATTTACGATTCAATCCGGCCGGGCCCTTTGTTGAATTAGACGTTCGTCGGCTCAAAAAAGGATACACCCACTATTGGGTCATCTTATACACAGGGACGGGTCGGGCGATGATGGCGATGATGGATGGGGAGAAAAGTGCCCTCTCCACCGTGAACATCACCCCGTGGGATGGGGGGAGTACCCACCACAGCCTGATTCGATTGGCTGCGTTGGCCAACCCATCCACCCGGGACACCCCCCCTTCTTGGGATACCTTGTCTCGGGTCCTCAATGATCCCACCTTGACGGCATTGGGGTGGGAATTGCCCACCCCCACTGTGGCCACCTTTATCCCGGATGCCCCGTCTTTGGCCTACCTACGAGAACGCGACACCCAATTGGTAAGCGTGATGACATTGGTCGATGCGGGTAAACCCGCCGCCGCCGTTCAATGGCTCAAGCGTCAAGAAAATAGTCGGGCCATTCCGGGCATGACACCATCGGATTATACGGTACTCATCGACCGGATTGAATTGAACTAAAGGAGACACCATGGTCAGTGTTGTGGTCATTGGAACGGGGTATGTGGGATTGGTTACGGGGGTTTGCCTGGCTGATATGGGCCATCAGGTTCATTGTGTGGACATCGATACCAACAAAATCGCCCAATTAAATCGCGGGGAACTCCCCATTTATGAAGTCGGCTTAGAAGAATTAATGGGTCGAAATCGTGCACTGGGACGCCTCACCTTTGGCACCCAGTTGGCCGATGGATTGGCCCAGGCAGACTGTGTGTTTTTGGCGGTGAATACCCCCGCCTCTCCCTCTGGGGAGGCGTGTTTGGATTATATCATGGGGGCCGTAGAGACGCTTCGGACCTGTTTATCCAAGGGGCAAGCCCCGTTGTTGCGCACCGTGGTCATTAAAAGCACCGTCCCTGTGGGGACAGGGGCCCGTATTCAAGCCCTCTTGGATCCATTGGGGGTACAAGTGGTAGCCAATCCGGAGTTTTTACGCGAAGGGAATGCCGTACAAGATGCCCTACACCCTGAGCGCATTGTGATTGGCTCGACGCATCCTGAGGCCCAATCGGTCATGACCCACCTGTATCAAGCCTACACCCGACGGGGCATCCCCTTGGTGATGACGTCTGTTAAAACCGCCGAACTGATTAAATACGCAGCCAATGCCTTTTTGGCGACCAAAATTTCGTTTATTAATGAGTGTGCGGTGTTATGTGATGCGGTGGGGGCCAATGTATTGGATGTGGCCCACGCCATGGGACTGGATACCCGGATTGGCCCTCATTTTTTGGCCCCTGGACCTGGATTTGGGGGGTCTTGCTTCCCAAAAGATATCCAAGCATTGCACCATACGGGAGCCCAACATGGGGTGACCATGCACATGATTGAGGCGGTCACCCGGATTAACCAGCGGCAACGGAAATGGGTGGTGGATTGCGTGGCCCGCCTGGCACCATCACCGGCCACTATCGCCATTTTGGGCTTGGCGTTTAAAGCGGGGACGGATGACATGCGAGATGCCCCGTCTTTGTTTATTGTGCCGGCGTTGTCCAAGATGGGGTACACCCTTCGAGGGTATGACCCCATTGCAGGGTCCCATGCCCAGGCCCCTTTGGGCCAATGGATGACCCTTTGCCACACCATTGATGGGGCCTTAGAAGGGGCCGATATGGCCGTGATTTTGACCGAGTGGGATGAATTTTCGTCCTATCCAATGGCACATTTTTCTTGTTTAACCAAGCGGATCATTTTGGATACCCGTCATATGATTGATCCGGTGCACGCTCAGTCCCATGGCATTCGGGTGGTGGGGTTGGGAACATGTACCGAGTAGGAATCGTGATCGGGACCCGTCCCGAAGCCATTAAGTTGGCACCCTTGGTACGGGCCTTACAGGAAACGGATATGACGCCCGTGGTCATCATGACGGGCCAGCACGACACCTTGATGGCCCCAGTGGCAGATTTCTTTGGGTTGCGTGGGGACCATGTCTTGGGGGTGATGGTTCCGGGGCAATCGCTGGCGGCCTTGCATGCCAACCTGTTGCATGCCTTAGATGGCGTCATGTCCGACGTGGACGCCGTGGTGGTGCAAGGGGATACCACCTCGGCATTGGCGGGGGCCATGGCGGCCTTTTATCACCATCGTCCGGTGTTTCATGTCGAAGCTGGGTTGCGGACCGCCTCGATTAAGGCCCCCTTTCCTGAAGAATGGAATCGCCGGGTGATCGATGAGGTGGCCACCCTTAGGTTTGCACCCACTCAGCAGGCCTTGGACACCTTGAGAGCCGAAGGCCGTGGCGATGGGGCTTGGCTGGTGGGCAACACGGTGATTGATGCCCTTCAGATGGGGCTTGATCTGATGGATGCCCAAGGTGACACCCCCTACCGTGACTGGGCCGTTCGCCAAGGGCTGCTTCGACGACCCCACCTGATGCTGGTTACCACCCATCGACGTGAAAATGCGGGTGAACCCCTGCAACACATTATCGCTGCCCTTCGGCAATTGGTCGTGATGTTTCCGGACGTAGAAATCGTGTTGCCGGTTCATCAAAACCCCGCATTTAAGCCGGTGATCACCGGGGCATTACAAGGGGTTCCTGGTATTGCCTTGGTCGACCCATTGCCCTATGACCAATTGCTATGGTTGTTGCGCGAGTGCCGACTGGTCTTAACCGATTCAGGGGGATTGCAAGAAGAAGCCCCGGCCCTGCATAAACCGGTGTTGGTCATGAGAGACGAAACCGAACGCCCCGAAGGGGTCGCCGCAGGGTGTGCCCGTTGTATTGGAACCCGAACCGATCACCTGGTGGCGGCGGTCACTGAATTACTCACCCAACCGACGGTGGCCCACCAGATGGCCACCGCCATCAATCCCTATGGGGATGGCACCGCGTGCCAGCAAATCGTGTCCCATATTCATGCGTGGAGGAATCAGCATGCTTAGCACCCGTCAGGCCCCTGTTTTATTGCTTATTCTAGATGGGGTGGGGCTGGCACCCGACGGGCCGTTTAATGCGGTGAGTCAGGCCCACACCCCCGTGTTGGATTGGCTGATGACCCTGCCGACCTTTTGTCCATTAAAAGCACATGGCACCGCAGTGGGGATGCCCTCTGATGATGACATGGGCAATAGCGAAGTGGGCCACAATACATTGGGTGCGGGCCGTGTGTTTGATCAAGGGGCGGCCCTGGTGGAAGCGGCCATCCAAAGCGGTCAGTTGCCCCAAAGTCCCGCCTTTCAAGCGGCGGTTCAGGCGTGTGTCAACGGGGGTACCTTGCATCTGATTGGGTTGTTATCCGATGGCAACGTGCATGCCCATATTGATCATACGGTGGCCTTAATCGGGTATGCCATGGCCGCCCAGTTGCCCCGTTTGCGTTGCCATGTGTTGTTAGATGGCCGGGATGTGGCACCCCGTTCCGCGCCCCGTTATGTGGGCCAGTTGGAACAGGTATTGGCCACTGCCCGTGCCCAAGGCTTCGATTATGCCATTGCCTCAGGTGGGGGACGAATGGCCATTACCATGGACCGGTATCAAGCCGATTGGGACATGGTGAAGCGGGGATGGGATACCCATGTGAGGGGGGTAGGCACGCCGTTTCGATCGGCCCTTGAGGCCATTGAGGCGTTGTATGCCGCCCATCCCCACGATTCTGATCAGACATTGCCGCCTTTTGTGATTGTGTCAGACGACGGCCCGATTGGACGGATGGTGGATGGGGACGTGGTCATCCTCACCCATTTTAGGGGGGATCGCATGATTGAACTGACCCAAGCCTTTGAATCCCCTGACTTTAAGGCATTTGACCGGGTTGAAACCCCTTCGGTTCGGCTCATTGGCATGATGCAATATGATGGGGATTTACAATTACCCACCCATTTTTTGGTCTCACCCCCTCAGATTGACCAGCCCGTTGCCAACATCATGTCCCAGGCGGGGGTGCATTCCTTTGCCATTTCTGAAACCCAAAAATATGGGCACGTCACCTATTTTTGGAATGGTAACCGATCGGAGATGGTGGACCCCAACCGTGAAACCTATATTGAAATTCCCTCGGACCGGGTGCCGTTTGATACCGCCCCCGATATGAAAGCCCGTGCCATTACAGCCCAAGTCAAGGCATTGATTCAGTCCCATCGTTATCGATTTGGGCGGGTCAATTTTCCCAATGGGGATATGGTCGGTCATACGGGGCATTTACAAGCAACCATTCAAGCCATCGAAACGGTAGACCAGTGTGTCGGGGAACTGATTGCAGAAATGGATCAAATCGGGGGCATTACCGTGGTAGTAGCCGACCATGGCAATGCCGATGAGATGGCCCAACTAATCGACGGGCTGATGGTGCCCAAAACCGCCCACACACTGAATCCGGTGCCATTTGCCATTGTGGATGGCTTACGGGGCCCTCATTACCGACTGCGTCAGGTTCCCACGCCGGGGTTGGCCAATGTGGCGGCCACCCTTCTAACCTTGCTTGGGATTCCGGTTCCAGGTTGCTATGCCCCTTCCTTGATCGAAGAAACCCCATGACGTTCATTGGCATCAGTGCCGGTGAAGTATCCGGTGACCGGTATGGGGCCTTGTTGGCCCGTGCCATTCATCGATTGGCCCCCACTTGGCAATTCGAAGGAATGGGGCATCAGGCCATGGTCGCAGCAGGGGTGCGGTGTCATGCCGACATTGCCCCCCATGCCACCATTGGCGTATGGGATATTGGGCGTGCCTTGCCCGGGATATTGGGTGGGTGGTGGCGCATGCGACGGTGGATCCGTCAAACCCCCAACCTGCGTGCCTTGGTACTGATTGATTGCCAAGGGTTTCACATGCCATTGGCCAGGCAGGCGAATCGAGCGGGGATTCCCGTGATCTATTTTATTGCCCCCCAAGAATGGCAATGGGGAACCGAATCGGGAGGAAAAGAGGTGGTGGCACGCACCCAATTGTTGCTCACCATTTTCAAGGAAGAAACCCGGTTTTATACCCAATTGAAAGGCAATGTGTGCGAAGTGGGGCACCCCATTTATGACCTTTCCGGCATCACCCCCGAGATGGATCGTGACGCCATCCGACATGCCCGCATGGTGCCGGGTCGGTTGGCGGTGTTTCCGGGGTCTCGTAAGCAAGAAATTCGTCATACGTTTCCGTCGTTGTTGGCAGCAGCCGGTGAATTGCTCGGAAAGGGTTATGTGACCGAGGTGGTGGTATCGGTTGCCTCGCCTGCTTTGCGTGCCCCGATAGCGGCACTGGTTCATCGCATGGGCATTCCCGTTACGTATTGGGACCAACCATCCGAAACCTTGATTCCAACCGCCCAATTGTCATTGGCGGCATCCGGATCGGTTACCTTGCAGCATGCGGTGTGGGGCACCCCTTGTGTGGTGGCCTATCGCTTCGGGTGGCTGGCGTATCGTGTGGCCACATGGGTATTGGGTAGTCGAAGAAAAAAAATCCCTTATATGGCCCTTCCTAATTTATTGTTAAACCAAGACATCATGCCAGAATGTTTTCAAGATGGGTGCCATGGTCCCGCCATTGCCCGGCACGCCATTCGGTGCCTGACCGATCCCGATCTTCAGGCCCACATGGCGGCGGGATACCAGGCTGTTCGGGATCAATTGGGCACACCGGGTGCCATCGACCGGGCCGCTGAGGCCATTGTGGCGTGGGTGAACGCCCATCCCCCCCATGTGGCGGGTTAAAACCTACGAGGGTATCACAGGGTGGGGACGGGTGGTCGCACGGCGTCAGTCTCACGGGAGGGCGATGATTTGGTTGGATGCCAGTGAGGGGCATGGCCATGGTACCCACGGGGAGTGGTCGTGGTTAATAGGAAGCGATGGGCCAGGATGGGAATCGGTGATGGTATCGTCGGATGCCCAACGCATTGAGCATGATGGCATACAGGGCACCCGACTCATTGATGGGGCCACCCTCACCCATCGGCTTACCCAATCAGATCGGGGGGTGCCACCCATCGATGCCCCCTTTTTGGGGGGGTGGGTAGGCTGGATTGGGTATGGCTTTACGTGGCCCATCCGCACCCCGACTGTGGCCATTGGTAACGAGCCCTTGTTGTATATGATACGACCCGACCGGTGGATTGGGATGCATCATCCCACCCAACGGCTGATAGCGGTGGGGTGGGACCAATCCGAACCCGAGTGGACCCAGTGGGTGGACGGGATTCAATCGGACTTGGCCCATCCCATGCCCCTATACCGGCCATTACCTCCCGTGACGGGGCATTTTTACCAATCAGGCGATACCTATCAACGTGCCATTCAAACGATTCAAACGGCCATTGCAAACGGCCGATGCTACCAAGTGTGTTTAAGCAACGAATGGGTAGCCCCCCAAGGTGAGGGCACGTCATGGGAATGGTATGGGCACATGAGGGCCCATAACCCCACCGGGTTGGGGGCCTATTGTCATACCCCGTATGGGGATATGGCATCCACATCGCCGGAATTGTTTATTCATATCAATCGACAGGGTCGGATTGCCAGTCACCCCATCAAGGGAACCCGCTCCCGACATGCCACCCACGCACCACCCTTGTCGGATAACGCCAAAGAACGGGCCGAAAACGTCATGATTGTCGACTTGATTCGACATGATTTGGCCCGTGTCTGCCAGCCAGGATCGGTTACCGTTGATCGCTTGTGGGATGTGGAAACCCATGCGGCGTTGCATCAGTTGGTCAGTAGCATATCCGGTCAACAACGGGCCGATCAGGGGGTATGGGACGTGGTGGGGGCCCTCATGCCGGGCGGCTCGATGACAGGGGCACCCAAAGCCGCCGCCATGGCCCTGATTAACCAGCTAGAACAACGGCCAC
>RGUG01000251.1 GCA_010027915.1 bacterium
CCACCATTTGCTCAACACCAGGATGATGGGTTTTCCAATACGGCATGCGTGATTCGATGTAATGCCCCACTGATTGGGCCAACTTAACAAATCGATCCGAATTGGTACGGCCACACCCCGGACACGAGGTCACCGAAGGCATAAAATACCGAAATCCCATGGATTGCAACAGGGTTTTGCACACCGATACCTCTTGTGATCGTGGGGTCCCAGGCTCCGGGGTTAGGGATACCCGAATGGTGTCCCCAATGCCTTGTTGCAACAACACCGACAATGCCGCCGCACTGGATGCCACCCCTTTAAGCCCTCCTCCCGCCTCGGTCAATCCCAAGTGAATCACGTGGGGACATTGGGCCGCCAATCGCTGGTACACCGCAATTAAATCTTGCACATCCGACATTTTGGTACTGATGACCAATCGGTCCACGCCCAATCCCAATGTGGTGGCACGGGATAAACTATCCAGTGCACTGTGAATCATGGCACGATAGACCACTTCTTTAAACGAATCTGGTACCGTTTTACTGGCATTTTCATTCATCATCTGGGTAAACACATCCGGATCAAGTGACCCAAAATTAACCCCTATCCTGACTGCTTTTCCCAAGTCAATGGCCACTTTGATCATGGTGTCAAAGTGATCATAATGGGCTGATCCTTTGCCCACGTTGCCGGGGTTGATTCGAAACTTTGATAGGGATGCTGCGGACTTGGGGTATTTGGTGAGTAACACATGGCCATTGTAATGAAAATCGCCCACCAATGGTACCGTGATGCCTGATGCTTCCAACTGATCCACAATCTCAGGAATGGCCGCCATGGCATCAAAATCATTCACCGTTAAACGAACCAATTCCGAACCAGCGGTCACCAATTCTTTGATTTGCGACACCGTGGCGGCCACATCCGCCGTGGCGGTATTGGTCATGGACTGGATCACAATGGGGTGCTGGGATCCCATTGGAACGGCACCAATCCATACGGTGGGGGTATCACGTCGTTGGGGGATCATGGGACTCCTTCTCAAAACCGTACCCAGTGGTATCAATCTGTTGGGTGTTGAGACACTTGCAGACACCTGTCACCCACATCAAGAGAGGTGACTGCGTCACAAAGAAATGATGGCACTGGGCGACTAGCGACGTTTAAAAAGGTAACGCAAACCACCAATAAAGGCAATGGCCACAAACAGAGACGTCAGCCATCGCACCGCACGGCGCATTTTAGAAAAAGGACGTTGCCCATGGGGGATGTATTTAAACACCATTTTTCACCTCCAACGCGGATAATCGGAATCCTGCTTACTATATTCCATTTTTTCGATGAATGAAACGTGTGTCATGATCACGACCAGGCTCCCCGATATCACCCCATTTGTATCCCGCCGCTTGAGCAAGCCCACGCACCCACTCATGTGGGGTGTGCGATTAGGTTGCCCATCCTACTCCCTTGGGTACTTGTATGCCTTGTGGTATGATGGGCGACCGTTGACTATTGGCCTCGCCTTCCATTTGCCTGGGGTATCATGTTCTGCTCTCCATTGACAAATGGGTCTCATACTGGGCAACCGTCGGTACTTGAGATGGGGTTTCCACAATGGGGACAATGGATGATTATAAGAAAGTGTGGGGTTATTGACTATGATGATCACATCGGAATTATTAACAAACCCAGAATGGGAAAAGTCGTTGGCCGATCACGATGATACCATGATCGGGTATTCGGTGGCACACCCCATCGCCCTTACCCGGATGTGTCGAAATCAATGCCCCTATTGTTCTTTCAACCGAAAAGACAACCTGGTGGTGCCTTATTCAACCATTCGGCTTGCCAAACATGCCAAATCATTGGGTATTCGCGAACTGGCATTGGTGGCGGGTGAGCGACCCGATAAATTTAATCACATTCGCTCCTTGCTTGACTTGTGGGGCTTTGCCCACTACACCGATTATTTGTACACCGTGTGCGAGCTGGCCTTTTTAGAAGGCCTCATTCCATCGATTGAATTTGGTTTTTTAAGCCCTCAAGAAATGAAACAATTACGCGATGTGGTCGCCGTGACCAAAATCATGCTGGATTCAGTGGATGATCATCATGTTCAAAAAGTCTATCCCCATTCCCCCGGTAAAAAACTGGATATGCGGCTCAAACTGATTGAATGGGCTTGTAAGTTGGGAATCCCCGTTGCAACCGGTATCATGGTGGGTATTGGTGAAACCAAAACACACCGAAAGGACGCCCTTCAACAATT
>RGUG01000252.1 GCA_010027915.1 bacterium
CGACCCATCTCCCCCTCCATGGGGACACACACCCCACCCTCAAGCCCCAACAGGTGACAGATCAACACATGGTCTAACACGATATAAGTAGAAAGAGGGGGTTAAGGGGCTTGCATCGATCGGTGCATTGACACGGAATCCCGCCTCCCAGACCATCATCACACCGTTGCAGAACCCCAGCCAACAGCCTGTCACAAGAAAGGCGTCACGCATCATCCATTGAAATGATTGGGTTTAAAAAGATAGACACAAACTGATAGAGTGGGCACCTACTTCAGCATACGCCGTCCACCATCGCTTGAGTGTACAGCCCATAGGGTCATGTCCTCCGTCCCAAACCAAACCGCCGTGTTATTCGCCCATTTGGATTAAAGCAAGAAAGGATCACCCCATCATGCAAGGAGTTACTTCAGTTCAACCGTATTCAATCTTAAATTCTGACTCAACTGCTGCACCAGGTTCCACCTCTATCCCTTCAGAGAGTACAAGTGGATTGAGATTCATCGCACCCAACCAAACAAACACACATGGGCATTGGATTGAGCAGTTTGTAACCGAAAACAACCAAATAGAAAACAGATCGAGAGGATGTTGGACATTTTGTATAAATCGACCAAAACCCTCTATTCTAACTCATATTATGCAAATAGGGGGCAGAAACAGAGAGGTTACATCATTAAAGGACGCCATGTTAAGTCATGCGGGCCAATCATTCATCGCAACTTGTTTAGCATCCGACCATCGCAAGACCCTTTTATGCGTGTTGCTAAATGAAATAGGATCCCAAGACACAGTGATAAACGAATTGGTTCAGGGCATTCAACAGAATGCCCAAGCGGAAACCAGGGACCGCTGCGAAGCGTTGACGGACATCGCCCCCACGGCTGCCCTTACCGCATTACAAACCATCGCCCTCCAACCTCAGAACCCCACGGCTGCCACAGAGGCACTTACCGCATTACAAACCATCGCCCTCCAAACTCAGACCCCTACCGCCGCCACGGCTGCTATCCAGTGCTTAGAACAGCATGTCAAGAAATCACAGTATGTAACAGAGAATGAAGGGCTTCCAGGCCTGACATGCTTACAACAGCTCCTAACACAAACCAACCATCATCAAGCAAGACGACAGGTCATTCAGGCATTGGGTAACATCGTCACTGGGTTAACGATAAAAGAAGCGAAAAAAAGAAACGAAGCACTTGCATTATTAGAACAGGCAGGAAAAATGGAGACACCCGCTATTTGTGAAGCTGCTATCACCCAGTTAAGCACAATAGCCAAAACATCATTGAACCCAACGATATCCGAGGCAGCGATTGGCCGCATCTATGCCATCAGCATCAATCCTTCCAACCAGTCCGCTACCACTTTGGCCGTTTCGGCACTCATTGAGATTTCTAATCAACCAAATAATCAACATTCCATCAACACCCTCAATATGCTACTCAAATCAGCCAGCTTAGAGGATTGCCGCCCCATCATCGACGTGCTAAAACCGCTCACCATACCCCGTAGTCTCAACACATTCGAAAAAATCGCCCTGATCGTCACAGATCATCAGGTTTTTTCAGCGGTCATCACCGCATTAACAGAGATCGCCCTAACGAATCCGTATTGTGATGCAGTAAACAGCTTACGCGATATTGCAACTAATTTAATCCCTCAACTTTCATCTACAGCCACACCCAACCCCTTGTCCAACATTAAGTTAGAAGAAGCCATCGAAGCACTTATCACGATTGCCAACACTACACGGAATGATCACGCTAAAAAAACGGCCACTAACATGTTGGCCCCACTTCCCGCACTGCTCACATCAGCAAATCACGCCATACCAAGCCATCATGATCATGCACCAAATGAACAAAATGGCATCCCTGAATCCAAACACTTAGCCTGGTGTGCCAAGATATGGGGTGTCATTGCCACGCATTCAGACCATATGCGTGACATCACGAGTGCCTTGACTGGATTAATAAAAATGGCTAAGCAACCCCGTAACGGAGCCAATGTATACGCCGATGCTGCCATTACCCATTTGATAGTCTTTGCCCAATTGGAAAAGGCACAATCCGAGAACCATGATATGATCAATTGGTTGATAGAATTCGCACGCTTACCAATTCCGCAGCTTGCCACGGAAGCACTCAGCACATTAAAAAAAATTGGCTGTCAATATCCCGAAACCACACGATACTTTGCCCAAGATATTGCGGACATTTTCAATCAAACGAATGAGTATACAAC
>RGUG01000253.1 GCA_010027915.1 bacterium
TCCTGCTTACCGATTGTGCCCCCTACCTGCTCACTTGCAAGGGGGGGGTGCGGTGACGGATCCATCTACTTTGCCTGCGTTGCCCACTCCTCGACGGCGTCGATCAAGGTCCCGACGTGGTGCTCAAACGCCCCGGTTATCGCCGCCGCCGGCACCCCCGTCAGACTGAGTCCATGGGTCATGGCCTCAGGGGGAAAATGATCGGCAAAATAAGGGTGGTTTGATTCAACATGGATCATCCCTTGTATCAACGTGGCCGACCGCTCTTGTTTTAAGGCCAAGGCCACACTTTTTTCGGTTTGCCAGAGCAACTCATAGGGGTTGTGATACGTCCCACAATACGCCATATTCACCCGTTCGTCGGTGCCAGCATGGGTGACAATTCCCACCGACTCTAATACGTGCCCACACCATTGCTGCACCCATGCCAATAACGGACGGCACCGATGGCCCAGGGTGGACCCTCGGGTGGGAATGACCAGACTCAACACCAATGAGCCTGGACTGTGTAGCAATACCCCTCCCCCTGTGGGACGGGGACTGGCATCCAGCCCCATCGGCAAGTGGCGAGGAGGACGCGTGTGGGGATAGGTGATACTGGGTTGTGGCCATACGATTAACTTGACACTGGGTGTCCCACGTAACAAGGCGTCTTGGTCTGCCGCCATGTTTTGCTGGGCGGTGGCAAAGGCTCGATCACGCATGGCGACGGATGACGGGATGGTCGCAGGTGACGTCGATGATGGTGGAAGGGTGGGTACGATAGGTTGCCATTTCGGTGATACAAAACGCTACCTGATCCTGAATCTGGCGTGGGATATGGGCCACATGGGTGATGGGGGGATCTCCGGTGGCATTCACGCTGGTAGAAAACAAGGGGGCCTGGATGAGGTCCATGATACCCCGGATCCACCATCCCATGGGATACCGCAGTGCCACGGTGGGACCCAAGATCGCCTGATAGGTGGGGGTGGTGTGACAGATATAGGTAACAGGTCCTGGCCATGCTAAGGTTGAGTCATTGGGTAAGCATGCCACGGTTCGGGCCATGGCCCATCCGGATACCAATACCACCAATGGGTGAGTCGGTGACCGGCCTTTGATGTGGTTAAGACGGGCGGCATGTGCCGTTGTGACGGTGGCGGATAACCCTAAAATGGTGTCGGTGGGTACAATGCCAATGCGACCACTTGATAAGTGATGGGCTGCTTCGGTTAACCAGTGGGGGAAGGATGGATCCATGTGAGTGATGGTTCAATGATGGTGGGGAACCCTGCCAGTGATGACCCTTCAGGGACATCCAAGAGTTCTCCGGTGGCACGACGCCCCGTTATACCCAATCCGTGGCAGTTTGGGCAACCCCCCACGCACTGGGAGCAGGGAATGGGGGCCAATTGCTGAGACAAAATACCCCCTATGACTTGTTCCAACCAAACGGATTCCACCCCCAATTGATGCAATCGCGTCACACTTCGTCGCACCGAATCGGTATGCAAGGTAGACAGCACCAAATGACCCGTATAGGCCGCTTCGACTGTTAACCGAGCGGTGTCCGCATCCCGCAATTCACCGACCACAATCACGTCCGGATCCAACCGTAACACCGCCCGTAATCCGGATGCGTAGGTATACCCAGTAGGGGGATGAATGGGGGATTGCCGAACCCCTGGGACCACATGTTCTACGGGGTCTTCCAGTGAAATCACCATTCGGCGATGATGGGTGGCCATCTGGTCCATTAAGGCCATTAAGGTACTGGATTTTCCGGATCCGGTTGGCCCGGTCAATACAATCAACCCACTGCGACGCTGGCACCATCCCCTTAGACAGTTGGTGATGGCGGACTCAAAACCCAATCCTTCGAGTGGGCGTGTTTGATGGGGTATCAGCCGAATCACCATGTCCTCGCCATACAACGTGGGCAAACTCCCCACGCGGGCATGGCATCCCCCGTTGGGTATGTCCAAGTACCCATCCTGGGGCAACCAAGCGGTGGCAATGTCCATGTTGGCATGCAACTTCAATCCCGACACCAACCGATGAAAATCCGATGGCGTGATAAGCTGAGGAGAGGTGAGTTGCCCATGAATGCGCCACCGGATGGTGGGGGACTTGGCATCTGAAAACAAATGAATATCCGAGGCCCCATACCGGATACTCTCTTGGATGAGTGCCTGCCAATCCCCTCCAAACTCCCCCTCGATCGAGGGGG
>RGUG01000254.1 GCA_010027915.1 bacterium
GCAGATGTGTCGTTACCTCGTTTGGCGGTATTACCTGATTTGGATGATTACCAATTTCCTCCCTTAGGCTTGCTGGATCCTGGTGGGGTGTCATCCATTCATTCCAAAGAAAACGTGGCCTTGCGGCAAGAGCAGGCGGCGATTCTAGAAGACACCTTGGCCAGTTTTGGTGTGGCGGCCAAGGTGGTCAATGTGACCCCGGGCCCTTCCGTGACCCGCTATGAATTATCGCCGGGCGTGGGGGTCAAGGTGGCCAAAATCACCTCTTTATCCAAAGATATCGCCCTAAAATTGGCGGCCCCAGATGTTCGCATCGAGGCCCCCATCCCGGGCAAGGCGTTGGTGGGAATTGAAGTGCCCAATCGTCAAACGGAATCGGTGACATTGCGGGCGTTGTTAGAAAAAACCACGTTTTATACCCAGGCGTCGCGGTTGGTGGCGGGGATGGGATTGACGATTACAGGGGAGCCAGTGTTAATGGATTTGGCTAAGATGCCCCATGTGTTGATTGCAGGGGCCACGGGAGCGGGAAAAAGTGTGTGTGTGAATACCTTTATTTTGTCGGTTTTGTTGCGGGCCAAGCCAGACGAAGTGAAATTTTTAATGATTGACCCTAAAAAAGTGGAATTGAGTTTATATGACGGAATCCCCCATTTGGTTGCCCCCGTGGTGACCGATCCGAATAAGGCGGCGGCCACCCTGAATAAATGGGCGTTGGTTGAAATGGAGCGTCGGTATGAAACCTTTTCAAAAGTAGGGGTCAAACATATTGAGGGGTACAACCAATGGGTACTAGAAAAAGGGGCTTCGCTTGCCACAGATGACACCCATGTGGTCCATCAAACCTTGCCTTATATTGTGGTGATCATTGATGAGTTGGCGGATTTGATGATGGTGGCCTCTTCAGAAGTCGAAAGCACCATTTGTCGGCTGGCTCAAATGTCACGGGCAACGGGGATCCATTTGGTCATTGCCACCCAGCGACCCAGTGTGGATGTGGTGACCGGTTTAATCAAAGCCAATGTACCCTCTCGTATTTCATTCTTTCTACAGTCTCAAATTGATTCACGCACCATTTTAGATATGCCGGGGGCTGAAAAACTATTGGGTAAAGGCGATATGTTATACAGTCCGGTGGGTGCCATGAAGCCCCAGCGGGTGCAAGGCGTATATGTGAGTGAACGAGAAGTGAAAGCGGTGGTGGGGTTTTTGAAAGCCCAGGCGTCGCCGTCATACATTGAGGCGGTCTTGTCGGTTGAACCACTTGAATCAGAGTCTAAACCCCTTGATCCTGACCAGGATGAGTTGTACGAAGAAGCCAAGCAGATTATCATGAACACCCAGTACGCATCGACCTCCTATTTGCAACGGAAATTGCGCATTGGGTACAATCGTGCGGCACGCTTAATGGAGTCCCTAGAACGTCAAGGTGTGGTGTCTCAGTATGCACAAGATCGTAAAAAGCCGTTGGCTTAAGGGAGTGATCGTATGGGTTTTGGGTTGGGCAATGACTGAGTCAGACGGATGGGCCAAGGCATGGAAAAAGCCATTACCCCAACATATTCGGGAGAGGCTGACCCCAATTCAGTTTCAGGTCACCCAACAAAACGCCACAGAGCCCCCGTTTAACAACCCCTACTGGGATCATTTTGAGCCTGGTATTTATGTGGATGTGGTGACGGGTGAGCCGTTGTTTTCGTCGCGTGATAAATTTGAGTCACAGTGTGGGTGGCCCGCCTTTAGTCATGCCATTCGCACCTTGGTATACCGTGATGATTCTTCGCATGGGATGCATCGTACGGAAGTTAGAAGCCCATCGGGGTCTCATTTGGGCCATGTGTTTGATGATGGGCCACTCGATCGGGGTGGAAAACGGTATTGTATCAATTCGGCCGCTTTGCGTTTTATTCCCCAATCAAAAATGGTGGCGGCGGGGTATCGTGCGTATATGGATTGGGTTGACCCATGACCCTGCATTCATCTACCTACAAAGGCAAGCGGGTCTTGATTATTTTTAAAAATGGCGATAAAAAAGTGGTTCGATTTCTAGATAAAAAAAGTGGGGTTATGATGACGGATGGGGGAAAGGTTTTGTTGGGGGATGTTAAATCCATGACCATTTATCGGCCGGTGGATTATCAGCGTGCGGGGTGTGAGGGGATACATGAGGGCGGGTCGTAGCGAGGGGGGA
>RGUG01000255.1 GCA_010027915.1 bacterium
CATCGGGTTTTTGGCATCGGATGTGGCCTTTGCCTTGCCATCGGTATGGGCGATGATGGTATCCCATGACTAGGGTTCGGGGGGATTACCGGTCTATATGGGACCCGTTGTTGACACGGTTTCGTTCCATTGCGTTGCCAGAGTTGGGGTTCATGCCATTTGAATGGGATGATGTATGCTGTGCCCATCCGACTGATTGGGGGATGACACTGAACAAAAGGCGGGGGGCCGGTATTTTGTATGGTGTTCAACATTGTTGGATTCGCCGCGCGTTCTTTAATGACTTGCCTTTGTCGGCCCGCTGTGAATGGGTGACTCTGTATTGGAATCAGTATGGGATCGGGGATCGATTGTCGCAATTTTTGGGGCAATCGGTTTCGCTAGGTGATAGTCAGGATGTGCAGGATATTGGCATGGGGCATATGGTACTGGCCATTCACTTCAGCAGCGGGCAATCGGTGGTCATTAAACCAGAACCTTTTCCTCATCAACCGTATTATCAGCAATTGTTGCAGGTGTTGGGGTGTCGTTCGATCCGATCCCATCATTTTTCGGGTGATTTCCCCATTGAAATCAGTGAGTGGGTACCGGGTACCACGGTATGTGACACCATTTTTTCTCGTTTGGACCCAGACCCATGGTTGGTGTCGGACACGATGATTCGTCAGTTGGCGTTTCATGCGGCCCTAGGGGACGTGATTGGTCGTGAAGACCGTCATTTAGAAAATTATATTTGGGACGCCCAGTCTCAGGCGGTGGTACCGGTCGATACCTCGGTGTTATTTGGGGATGGGAACGAGTCGTGGGTATTTGAATATGTGGCGGGAGGGTTGGCCGAGTGGGCGGTACTGGCCCCCTGTGTGCAATCACCGACGTTGTTTGAGCAAGGCAAGGCGATGTTTCGATCGATGTATCAAGCGGCCCATCACCAGATTGCCCAGCAGATGGGTCCCATTCAGGCATTGACTGCCCACTACTTTGGCACGTCGGCGGGATGGCGGTCACGTTTTATGCAGGATCGGGTGGGGGTGCCGGCTTATTTAACGGCACAATTGGCCCGCTATGAGCATGCGTTGTCTGACTGGCAACGACGGTGGCAGGCCCGTATTGCCTTATCACATGCCGTGACCAATGGTCTGTCGTTGGCCACTTTTCCTTTGTTGCACATGTATCATTTGGCCCATGAGGGTCGGGGAGCAGCGTTTTTTTTGCATGCTATGCACCAACCATTTTTGGCACGAGAATGGCAGCAGGCGGGCTTGGGTGATACCCAGTGGATGAGGGGTAACCCGTCCCCACTCACTGAGATGATGTAATGGGTGGCGTTGACCCTCCACCCGTTATTCGGGGTTGAGTTGGGTGGGCCCTTTTGGTGGTTGGGCCGGTTGTCCTTCTTGGGGGCTGGGTCCCATACGATGGGTGCTATGGGGTATGGGTTCTGATGGTACCCATCTAAGGTGTGATGGGGGTGCTGACGGTTTAAGACAATGGGAATGCCTGACACGATTGAATCAGGTCCGCTTTTGATCCTTCCCTTAATACAACGTCCCTGACTTTGATGATTAATTGGGAGAGGGGGGTGTCGACGGGTTCGATTGGTTTGAAAGCACTCATCATCAGATGGGTATTGGACTGGTGTCGTAGCCGTTGACAGTGTGCCACTTGTGGTGGGGATAAATACTCACCGAGCAGGCTCAACTGAGCAGGGGTTAAGCTGGCGAGTGTGGGCAGTATGGATAGGGCCTCGGGTTGGCGGTCTTTTAATACTTGACAACAGTAGTCAACCATGTGCCGAAGGTAGGGGGATTGAATGGGTAACCATGGCAATATCCGGTCTTCGATCTGACAGAGCCTGACAGAGCCGGTCAGTAGGGATGGTGCATAGAACTTTTTGCCACAACGCATGAGTGGGTGGGATGTTCCCGACAATGGCCGCCAGTTTTTGGGTATCGGCCTCGTTTTCATCGGGATTACTCAGGATGGTGAACAGTTCGCTTGCCACCTGATGCTGGATGATGGCTTTGTCCGAGTCGTCATATGAGTCATAGTGGCGTAATAACACCTGAGACCATAACAGGCTCGACCATATGGTTGGCCAGGGGGCCTGTTCGAGGGGTTGTTGGGACAGCATGAGGCACCGAATCTTCTGGTCGGAGATGGTGTGTTGGACGGTCTTGTCTGATAGTGGGGG
>RGUG01000256.1 GCA_010027915.1 bacterium
TGGGGCGACAGCGGCAGCGGAACGGCCAGCACACGGGCGGGAACCCCGTCGACATCAAGCGGTCCATCGATTGCCCATCTTTGGGCACCACCCAACACGCTTTGATAAACCCCAACGGGTCAAACCGACACTGTGCCCCATATTCATGCTCCAAACGGTACTGAATCACCTCAAATTGCAAGGCTCCCACCGTACCCACCACCTTTCGACCGTCATACAACGTAAACCACTGTGCCACCCCTTCTTCACACAATTGCAACAAGCCTTTTTGCAATTGTTTGCTTTTAAGCGGGTTTAAGTTCACACACACCCGAAACAACTCCGGTGAAAAATGAGGAATCCCCTTGAATGTCATCCCTTCACCCGTACTCAGGGTGTCCCCTATTTTTAAAGACCCCGTATCATGCAACCCAATAATATCACCCGGATACGCCACATCAATAATGTCTTTGTCCTGGGCCATAAACGCCGTGGGATTGGCACAACGAATCATTTTTTGCGTGGCCACATTCATCACCCGCTGATTCCGCTCGAAGGTTCCCGAACATACCCTCAAAAACGCAATGCGATCCCGATGCTTGGGGTCAATGTTGGCATGAATTTTGAATATAAAGCCCGAAAATTGTGCTTCGTGCGGATGCACCAACCGCATGTCCGTCATCCGGGGTTGTGGCGGCGGGGCATCATCCACAAAACAATCCAACAATTCCTTGACCCCAAAATTGTTCAGTGCACTACCAAAAAAAACCGGGGTTAACCCCCCCTCATGATACGCACCCCGATCAAACGATGGGTAAACACCTGTGACCAACGCCACCTCTGAGCGTAATGTCGAGGCCCACTCACTTCCCACCCACTCATCCAAACGGGGGTCATCCAAATCAGAAATGACCACGGCATCTTGGGCCTCGTGCGTGGCATGGGGACGGAACAACACCAACTCTTGCTTGATCAGATGCCAAACCCCCTTAAACGCCCGACCACTGCCTATTGGCCAGGTCATCGGACACACCGTCATCCCCAATCGCTGCTCAATCTCATCTAATAACTCAATCGGGGACCGGGCCTCTCGATCCATTTTATTGATAAACGTCATCACCGGCGTGCGTCGCATGCGGCATACATCCAATAATTTATACGTCTGGGCTTCGACCCCCTTGGCCGAATCAATCACCATCAAGGCCGAGTCCACCGCCGTTAAGGTCCGGTAGGTATCCTCACAAAAATCCTCGTGACCCGGTGTGTCAAGCAAGTTAATTTTAATCCCCCGGTATTCAAACCCCATCACCGATGTCGCCACCGAAATACCCCGCTGACGCTCAATTTCCATAAAATCAGAGGTGGCATGACGGGATGCTTTTTTTGCCTTGACGGCACCTGCCACTTGAATGGCACCCCCAAATAAAAGTAGTTTTTCAGTTAAAGTGGTTTTTCCCGCATCGGGGTGAGACACAATGGCAAAGGTGCGACGACGGGCTATTTCATGTAAAAAGGAGGTATTCATCCTAGCCCCCCCTTTTGTTTGCTTTGTTTGTGTCCTACACCCACAAAAAAAACGACCCCATTACGCAACCAATTTGCGGCTAATGGTTTTGATACACGACGTACAAATACGAACACGGGGAGGGAATCCTTCAATGGCAATGGATACCGTTTGAAGATTGGGAAGCCAACGACGGCGGGTTTTGCGGTTGGAGTGACTCACATTGTTTCCGCTACGGGGCTTTTTTCCACATAATTGACATTGCTGTGCCATAACAAGACCTCTGTTGATAACTGTGGCCCGACCATACCGAACCCAATCATGAAAATAGTGTACCACCGAACTGATACACAGGGTCGACCATTGTGTCATACTTAAGGGGTTTACTCAAGGCCATCCGTCACCCAGCGTCGTATGCCGTCCCAAACCGCCTCTGCCGAATGATCGTCCCACACCACATGACGGGCATTGGGTATCAACTGCACCGTCACCGACGCCCCCCGTGCCTTGAGTCGGTTTGCCAAGACCACCGTTCCTTGCCCCCCCTCACAAACCGGATCGTGACGACCGGCCACCAACAACCACGGCACCCCACCGGGTACCCGATCAAACAAAGACGGGGTATACACCGATGCAATTCCACCCAACATGGCCTCAAAAAACGAGGCCGGGGGCGAAAACCCACACCCAGGGTCTTGGGCATACGC
>RGUG01000257.1 GCA_010027915.1 bacterium
CGCCCCTGTCCGTCCCCTTGTCTACCATCGCCACCCCGCCCTACTATCCTCCCAACGCACCCGACTCTCAACGATTGCAAGAAACAAATCCAGACGCCCCCATTAAACAGGCCACACGATTGATTGAAGCCATTACACAATGCCTGACCGACTACGCCTTACAACGGGCCAAGGACGCCTTTGACCCATTGTTAACCACTCGTGCATCCCCAGATATATCTGCTAAGCCCAGCGACCGTTAACCCCTCCTTAATGCACTGACGATTGAAACCAACACGGGGGCAATGCCACGTCGGGGCAAGACGGAACAATGGGTGCATCCAGCGGATGGGGGAAGGACAGGGAATGTCCCGATCGAATGGTGCGATCTTTGCGCAAGAACGTCAATTCCATGACGGGCAAAATCGGAACCCCATCATAATGAACCATTCGGGACCCATTGTTGGGGTGACTATGCACCACATCAAAGTGTTGAGCAAGCTTGGTAAACACCATATGAAGCACCCCATACCCCATCCAATGAGACAACTGATCCAAGCCATGGCACTCGAGGACCACCACCCTAAACCGAGCCAATAACGCATCCGGCATCGACAACAAAACAGGGTACTCCGCGCCTTCAATATCCATTTGCAAAATCAAATCACCCGTGGGTGGTGCTTTGGCAGCCACCCAATCCATCATGCTCACATGATGGCCATTGGTGAAAGGCCCCACATATTTTTTTTCGAAATCAAACAAGGGATGTGACATCTCCGGCGCATCCACCGAGTAATCCGCTAAAAAACAAGGGATCCCGCGGTCGGCAAGATCCCCCTCAAACGCAGACAACAGGCCCACACCCGGAGAAAAACACGCCACGATACCATCCAAATCATCCGGCACCAAATACCCCCCATCCCCCGGCCCACCTAACCGAATCAAGGGCTGTTGAATGGCCACGGGGTGGACCAACTCACAAAAGGATAATAATTGTGCCCGAGAGGTCAGCTGTCCAAACAAAACCGTCGACGGCCATTGTGAGACCACATAAAAAAAATGACGCCAATGTCGACGCAATTGACAACAAAAGGCCACACCAAACCAGATCATGGGATATTGTTTGAGTGTACGACGGATGATAAAAATCATCCCATTTTCTTTTGTCTCCGTTTTCATGGCTGTAAGATGTTCCCCTGACGCCAACTCATTCGCTTACTACACGTGACCCACCCCCATCCACATAACCCCTTACCAATATTACCCATTACCATTGCCCCATCAACACCCGCATGGCCAACGGATACACAGCATCACCAAAGCCCGTGATTTGACCCACACACACTGCCGATAACACCGAATGAGAACGAAAGGCCTCACGTGCATGCACATTGGATAAATGAACCTCCACCACTGGTGTGGGACGGATGGATTCCACCGCATCTCGAATGGCCACACTATAATGGGTGAAGGCACCCGCATTGAGTATGATCCCTCTAGACCCACGGGCCTCATGTATCCAATCGATTAATTGACCCTCATGATTGGACTGCTCAGCTCGAACCGTTACGCCCAATGCGGTACCATACGCCATCCAATCGGCGGTGAGTTCAGACAGGGTCTTATTTCCGTACACATCCGGTAGGCGACGACCCAATGCCTGAAGATTAGGGCCATTGAGTACCCATATGATGGGATCATGATGGGTCATATTAGGCCACCATCCTTAGCAAAGTAGCCCGAATATCCGATTCCGGAATACCCGTCATGATGTCCACAGAACCCACCGATCGAGGCACCACCAACCGGTATACATCCCCATGATGCTTTTTATCACGTCGCATGCCCTGTAACAACCCATCCACACCCCACTGTGGCGACAGGTGGGTATCAAACCCCAAACGTTGCAACAAGGTAATCAATCGTATCCATGATTTTTGATCCAAAAGACCCAGGTGATGCGCCAAATCCGCCATGGCCACCATGCCAATGGCCACCGCTTCACCATGGGTATACACCTGATACTGTGACAACGACTCCAGTGCATGGCCGAGCGTATGACCAAAATTTAAGTTGGCACGCAGCCCACTTTCCCGCTCATCTTGGCTTACCACTTTTACTTTGTCGGCAATGGATCGGGTGATAAGGTGATGCCACAGCTCGGGATGTTGATCCGGTGTATACTGTGCAATGCGGTCCGCATGGGTTTCG
>RGUG01000258.1 GCA_010027915.1 bacterium
GCACATCAGAAAAAGCCGCATCCGTTCGTAACGCGTCACCCACTATCATCCCTCCCGTCTCCACCACCACGCCTTGGGGTCAAGATTCCCAGTTTGGGTGGAATTGACACATGATCAACGTGAGCACCCCACTCCCCATCAATGGGAAACCACACAAGCCCTATCCCCCGATCCGCCCCACACCTCATAACATGGGGGTCACCATAGGGGGCCCATGTCGCACCCAACCGCCCGAACGGCCATCATCCATGCTCAACCCTGATCGGCTCCAAGAGAAAAAAAGGGTATGATGAACAGGTGACTTGTCATCATGCCATCGACAGGCCACAATGCCATCATGATGCATTACCCCATGTGGATCGCCAATCAACCGTGCCATGACGGGTCCCTCATGGTCCACAACAAATGGACCCTATCCCCTGCCGCAACGGTCGCCTGTGGTGACGCATCGCATGTTGAAAAAGCCTTGAATGCCGCCCATGCCGCCCAACCCGTGTTTGCCCAATGGACATCCCGGCAACGGCATGATGCCTTGTGCCACCTGGGCGAACAGTTACAAGCCCATCAATCCACACTCATCGACTTATTGGTACTCGAAACAGGAAAACCAGTGGCCGATGCCCAGCGTGAATGGGAACGGGCCGTGACCACCATCCAGCTATCAGCCGATGCCGCCCTTGCCATGCATGGGCGATGGTGGAATACCGACCACACCCCCCTTGGGGACGGGTGTTGGGGATTGTCACGTCGGGTACCATTGGGCGTTTGTTTGTTGATTGCCCCCTTTAATTTTCCCTTAAACTTGGCCCTACATAAAATAGGACCCGCCCTGGCAGTGGGAAACCCGTTGATACTCAAGCCAGCGTCATCAACCCCGCTAACCGCCAGTTATGTGGGTCAACTATTGGCCCAATGTGGGTACCCAGAAGGGGTCTTCTCAATCATTCCGTGTCACCGACAAACCATGGCAGCATGGTTGGGGGACCCCCGTATCCGATTGATCAGCTTTACCGGATCCGATCAGGTGGGATGGGCCATTCGCCAAAAAAGCAGCCGCAGTGAGGTGGTCTTAGAGTTGGGTGGCAATGCCGCATGTGTCATCGATGACTCCGTCGATCCTCTGGCGTGGATCCCTCGGATCGCCCAAGGGGCCTTTGGATTGGCCGGACAAAGTTGCATTAGTGTTCAACATTTGTGGGTGCCGAACGCTCACTATTCAAGGGTCGTCGATGCGTTGGGTCACGAAGCCGCTCGTTGGGTGCCACAAGACCCCACACAGCCCGATACCCGTCTATCCGCCATGATTGGCGTGCCCGCCCGCCAAGAAGTGGGACGGCGTATTGAACAGGCCGTCGGACAGGGGGCCCAGGTATTAATCGGCGGCAACGGAAAAGACAACCAACTGGACGCCACCGTCATCGCTGGGTGTCCCTTGACGGTACCCTTGGCCACCGAAGAAGTCTTTGCCCCGGTGGTATTGGTGCACGGCTATGATGAATTTGATGCGGTATTATCGACCATCAATACATTTCGATATGGCCTCCAAACCGGCATTATTACCACCCACATTCCCCGTGCCATGCAAGCGGCCCAGACACTGGACGTGGGGGGGGTCATCATCGGGGATATTCCCACGTTTCGATTGGACGCCTTGCCATATGGGGGACAAAAAGACAGCGGCCAAGGACGGGAAGGAGTCGAAAGTGCCATTCACCACATGACCACTGAAAAAACCGTGGTGATGCGGTCCGTATCTCCGACCCCCCATGCCTAAGTATCTTCCCTTTTAACACCCCCCCTTGCTTCGACCCAACCAAATACCAGAAGCGTCAAAAAAAAAGGTCCCCCATCAACCCACTTGACATAACCATTGGCCAGCCGTCCACATCCCCTGCCTGGCAGGACCAAGTAGAACCGACACACGATGGGTTGAGTCTATGAAACAAAAAACCCCCAGGTACAACGTACCCAGGGGACCCATTTAATTGGTAGCGGGGAGAGGATTCGAACCTCTGACCTTCGGGTTATGAGCCCGACAAGCTACCACTGCTCCACCCCGCGATATAGGACCGTTTGAAACGACTGACCGATCAAAAGGTGGACCCATTGTAACCACATTACCGCCTGTCGTCAAATACCCTCACCTGCCCATTTCCCATC
>RGUG01000259.1 GCA_010027915.1 bacterium
AAATTCCAATACTCCCGCTCTTGACGTGTCATCCAACAACTGGATCATGCCTTTTGGCAAATGCGCAGGAATAGCCGATTGCAAGACATCCACAATCGCCCGATTCGAACGATAGGTTGATGAACTCCCTCGCAATACCACCGCATTACCCGTTTTGAGACATAACCCCGCTGCATCGACAGTGACATTAGGTCGCGCTTCATAAATAATGCCAATCACACCCAATGGTACCCGAACTTTACGCAACGACAATCCATTGGGTTGCACCCAACCATCCACAATTTCACCAACAGGATCACGTAGCGCCACTATCGCGCGTAGTCCATCTGACATTCCTTTAACTCGGCCCGGTGTGAGCGTCAATCGGTCAATCAAGGCCACACTCAACCCCTCCGATTGGCCCTGTTGGACATCCTGTTGATTCGCACCCAAAATAGAGTCCTGATCACGATCGATCGCGTCGGCCATTGCAGCCAAAATAGCATTTTTTTCAGCCGCATTGAGCGCCGCCAATGCGGACAACGCTGCCTTAGCATCCGCACATTGATTTACGATTGATCTCATTGTGCACCTACCTTTGTTCCAACTTGATCTCCCCGTTGAATCGCAGAGACAATACCCGCCCGCCGACCATGTGCAATCACAACCTCGATTCCAGCTTCAGAGGCATCTTTGGCCGCATTGAGCTTCGAGGCCATCCCTCCCCGACTACGCCCATTCTGAACATCTTTTGCCATGTTCAAAATGGCGTCATCAATTTGGTTGATTTCAGTAATCAAAGTCGCCTTTGGATTGGATTTGGGATTATCTGTAAAGACCCCTTCAATATCGGATAACAAAATCAAACGTCGCGCCGACAATAATCGTGCAACCACGGCAGATAATTCATCATTATCCCCAAATTTTGGCCCAATTTCGTTGGTTGCTACACTGTCGTTTTCATTCACAATCGGAACAACCCCATGCTTCATTAAATGTGCAAGGGTATTTTGGGTATTGTGCCGAACAATCTCATTTTCCAATCCATCCTTGGTCAACAATAACTGCCCTACTGCCCGGCCACGCCCACCAAAAAATCGAGCGTACTCTTGCATTAATAAAATTTGGCCCACTGCCGCCGCCGCTTGCTTTTCAGGAACGGTCTTTGGAATAAATCCCATGCGCTCCGCCCCACAGGTAATTGCCCCGGACGTCACCACCACCACCTGAAACTGCCCCCGGTCCAATTCGTCACAAATTTGATGAACCAAGTCTCGCAAATTATTAAGATCCAACCGGCGATCTTCTGTCGTTAATAAATTGGTACCAATCTTAACAACGACAATGGGTGTCATACCGCAACCTCCTGGAGCAAATAGTTACACAACTCCGTTAGCCCTTGCCTCGCAACAGATGAGATCACCATCACCCGAATTCCTTGCGATTTAAATAGCTCAAGATGGCTAGCCAAGGTCTCGTCGTCGCAAAGGTCACTCTTGGTAATTACCACTTGGGTAGGCTTCAACGCCAAATCATGATCAGCTTGTGCCAATTCATGGACAACGGTTTGATAATCAGAAAACGTCGCTTCGGGGCCATCTAAGTTGATTGCGACCAAGTGCAATAACACCTGTGTCCGCTCAACGTGTCGCAAAAAGTCGATCCCGAGCCCATGGCCCTGAGCCGCCCCCTCGATCAAACCTGGAATATCCGCAACAACAATTTCCCTACTGTCAGTCCGAAGTACCCCTAAATTGGGGAACAACGTCGTAAAGGGGTAATCTGCAATTTTAGGATTGGCCCGGGTCAAGGCGTTCAACAACGTCGATTTCCCCGCATTCGGTAGTCCAACCAACCCTACCTGCGCGATCATCCGTAGTTCCAGGCGCAAAAACATCTCGTTACCTGGCAACCCAGGCTGTGCATACTGAGGGGCACGATTGGTAGACGACGCAAATCGAGCATTACCCAATCCACCCTTCCCCCCACTGACAGGAATAAACGTCTGGTCGTCTTCTACTAAATCTGCAATTAAGCGATCCGATTCATCAAATATCATAGTTCCAATCGGTACCCGAATCACCAACGATTCGCCATCGGACCCATAACAATTTTTCTTGCCCCCCTTTTGGCCATTTTGGGCCACATATCGACGTTTGAGAGACAAATCCATTAAGGTTT
>RGUG01000260.1 GCA_010027915.1 bacterium
TATTCCGGTGATTCTTGGTACCCTCACCCGCCTCCCCTCCATCGTCCATTGGGCGGACTTTGATACCCGACGTGGCGACACCCAGTTGGTCACTGTCACCGCACCTCGTAATCATGTCATCGCAGTCTCTCAGGCCATCAAGACCACTTTGGTCGACGCTGGCGTCCCATCAGCAGCCATCACGGTTATTCACAATGGCAGCCCCCCCCCCACACACGATTCCGCCACTGACCGGGCGCCAGTTGCAGCGGAGTTCGATATCCCCGCAGATCGAGTTTGGGTGGGTATAACTGGCAGAATCGACACCTGGAAAGGCCATCGCTACGCAATTGATGCGATGGCTCTACTCACCGACATTCCCGTTCATCTGGTAATCCTAGGGGGCGGCAATGGCAAAACCCCGCTATATGAAGCCGAGATTCAGAATCAGGTTCATGCCCTTGGGTTATCTGACCGCGTCACATTTACGGGATTTCAATCCGACCCCAGCCGGGTTGTTCGGCAACTCGACATTGTGTTATGCCCGTCGGATTACGAACCGTTCGGACTGGTCGTCACAGAAGCCATGGCATTCGCAAAGCCCGTGATCGCAACTGAAACTGGCGGATTTTTGGAGACCGTTTCCCCAAACGAAACCGGGTTACTCATCCCCCCCCAGTCGGCCGCTGCAATTGCGACTGCCATTCGTGGATTGGTTGACAATCCGGCCAAGCGACTTGAAATGGGGCGCCAAGGGCAGCTCCGCTATCAGTCCTATTTTTCAGTAAAGCCATTTATCGATTCTATTACTCACCTTTATAATCAACTCATATGATGACTCTAGACATGGTTACCGTGGTCATTTTGACCAAGAACGAAGCCCTGATGATCGGTGACTGCTTGGCATCTTGTGCCGCATTTAAACACCGATGGGTCATCGATAGCGGCTCGACTGACGCCACACTCGCGATTGCAAGTGCCGCTGGGGCCCAACTGACAACACGGTCATTCACGACCTTTCGCGACGTCCGTGCCTACGCGTTATCAAGTGTCACAACGCCTTGGATCTTATTTCTGGATGCAGACGAACGCTTGTCAGATGCATTAGTTGACTGGATTAAGACAACTATTGGCACAACGACAGCAAATGGGGTTCGAATTCCCCGCCACAATTTTTTATTGGGGGAATGGGTGAAATACAGTGGGTGGTCACCCGACTTTCAAACGCGGTTATGCCGCGTTGCTGCCGCCAAAATGGGGCCACAATCGGTCCATGAATCCGTCGAAATCACAGGGGAAACGATCGAAATACCGCCAGATGGGGATGCCTACATTAGGCATTACACCTGTACGGACCTCGGCACATACATTTCGAAAATTAATCATTACACCTCGATCGAGGCGGTAGACCGCCGAGACGATCCCGCATTCAAAACAAGTGGCGTGGCCATCATTTCCCGGTCGTTTGGGATGTTTACCCAAACATTATTTCACCACAAGGGGTACAAAGACGGGGCGCGGGGCGTCATCGTTGCCGTACTTAATATGATAGTGTCACTCATGTTAATGATTAAAATTTGGGAGGCCCGACACCATCGTGACACCCCCACCCGCTAAATCCAACTCGGGATCATTCGAATCAGACATTCTCGCGGAGTGGTTGCGGGAACTCCACCAAAATCCGCATTTCAAAACGGACTCCGTCGGGCAATTGGATCAATTGGAAACCCATTCCAAGACCTTGTTATCCCAAATCACACACACCATCTCAACACACCCCATTCCGATGTTCTCGGCCCAAGAATTCGAACCCATATTCAAATTATGGCACGGCCTTTTGGCGCAACAATCCCAGCAGGGCATTACGGTTCGGGATACCGCCATGTTGATCCTATCACTCAAATCCAGCGTATCCCATTGGATTGCCTCCCGCTTTTCAGACTCCCCCCCGCCCGACACAGTTCGACAATTTAATACGGTTTTGGACATGCTCGGGATGCTCACATTTGAAGTGTACACCAATGAACAACAACGACTCATTCAGCGGCAAGATGCCCATATTTCATATCTGCAGACCAAGTACGCACAGCGGGGGCCTCTGGTCAGCCAAAGCCCTGCAATGGCAACCGTTGCTAGGGCCATTGAATTGGT
>RGUG01000027.1 GCA_010027915.1 bacterium
TAAACTCGTCGCACCGGCGACACCCAAGGTCCCACCCACGCTCGTATTGTCCGTCACCCGCAAAGACCGGAGGCTGGCTGGGCCCGCCACGTCCATCCCGTCTCGCAAGGTTGTCATCCCCGCCACATCCAAACTGCTTTGTAAGCTGGTGGCACCGGCAACACCCAAGGTGTTTTGTAGGCTGGTGGCACCGGCGACACCCAATGTGCCATCGATCCCCACATTTCTCACCACATTGACATCACGACCCACATTGATATCCGACAACGACCTCACACTCGACGCCGTCAATTGACCCGTTTCCACATTGGCCAATGTGGTAAACCCACTGACACGCACATCCCCCGCCAACACCGACTCGCCCTCAACCCGTAAGTCGCCGTTCAATTGGGTATTCCCCGTCACATTCAATTGCTTCAATCGACCCGATTCCATTTCAGCTGTTGATAATGTGGTCAGCCCCGATACCATCAACTCACCGGTTACTTGTGCGTTACGACTCACTCGTAGATCACGACCTAGTTGGGCATCACGGGTTACTTGTAGTGTGTTGAGGCGGGCCCATTCCGATACATCCAGTTGCGTCAATTGGGCCAATTGGGCCACCGTTAACTGGCCTTCCAAGGTGGTGTTTTGGGACACGCCCAAGCCTTGGCGAACCCACATATTGCGGGTCACCACCACGTCACTGAGGGTGCTGATCCCCATTACCATCATATCCCCTCTGAACTGGGCACCCCCTCCCACTGTCATGTCTTGATTCACCGTGGCATTGCGGGTGACGCGTAAATCCATCACCCCCACTTGATTCATTTCTGCCCGTTCAGGAACACTTAATTGTTGGATGGTGGACTCATTGGCCGCCATGCTGCTTAATTGGGTCTTTCCCATCACCCCCAATGTACCCGTCAGGGTGGTGTTACCCGTCACCCCTAGGTTTCCCCCAACCGATGCATCGTTGTATACGGTTAACCCTGCGATATTGGCTTGATTGATGCCTGCGGTGGTCAGTGTGGTCCTACCCGTTACATCCAATGCCCCTGTAATGGTCGCATTGCCACTGACCCCCACACTGCCTTTGACGGTCGCATTGTCCGTGACCCACAACGACTGTACCCTGGCGGACTGGGTCACCTCCACCATCCCCATATTGGCGATGCCATTCACCATCAAGCCACGTGCCAAGGTGACGTCTTGGGCCACCCCTAGGGTGCCACCCAGCTCGGTATTGCCTTTGACCATCATATTTCCCGTCACCGCAATGTTTTGCCTCACATCCAAATTGCCCCGAACACCCACATTCCCCGTTACCTGTACATTGCCTGTCACACGGATTCCCCCTCCTACCATCATGTCCCCCACAATGGTGGCATCGGTGGTCACCGTTAATTGTTTAATCGTGGCATCCGCTATGTCCGCACTATTCAGTCGGGCAAGGTTGACACTTCGCAAGGTCCCCACCACCGTCACATTGCGACTGGCATTCACATCGGTGGCCCGAATATCGGTTCCCCAAATCATGGGCAACGTGGCTGAACTGGCGTACAGATTACCCAAACTCGTCTCCCCACTGACACTTAAATCCCCTTTTAATGTGCTATTGTTGCTCACCACCAATTGCCTTGTTTTGATGGTGTCAAACCCGCCCAATGTGGCCGTCATATTGGCAAGCGTCGTATCGCCCGCCACCGATAAAGTGCCCAATAATTCGCTGTTTCGACGAATATATAAGGCATCAGATTTGAGTGTGGCCGCATCCATCACCCCCGTCACATCCACATTGCTTAACATGGTTTTGTTTTGAACCGTCAGGGTACCTTGAACCGTTAAATCACTGGTGACATTAAGACGATCCGCCAATAACGACCGTATATTGGCGGTGTTGATGACCTCTAGGGTATTGAGTCTGGTGTTACCACTGACACTTAGGTTGCCCATCAACGTCACATTGTTGGTCACACCCAAGTCATTGACCTTTAATTGCTGGATCATCGCGACGTTGCCCACTGTTAATTGCTCCATGACCGAATTCCCCGACACGGTCACCCCATCCTTAAACCGTGCATTTTGTGTCACTTGCAACTGATTGGCCCTCACCATGGCCATATCCGCCCCCTCTGTGATGGTCATACGGCCCATTGTGGCCGACCCTAACACCGTCAAGGGGCCCGTTAACGTGGTACTGTTGGTCACGGTTAACGAGTCCGCACGCAAGGCACTGATCTCTGCCACCCCACCCACCGCCACGTTGCCCAACGATGAGGGGCCCGATACCGTCAGCATGCCATTTAACACGGTATTATTGCTCACGGTTAACGAGTCCGCACGCAAGGACTTGATCTCTGCGACGTTGGCCACTTCCAACTGATTCAATTGCCCCACACCGCTCACCATCAAATTATTGGATACGCGGGCATCGGCTGAAACGGCCAAATAATTGATGGTAACCCCCGCCGCCCGCATCCCGCCGCTTAGCGTCAATGATTTGGCTGTGATATTATCAAAGTTTGGTTGGCCAAGCACTGTGAGGTTCCCTTGAATGGTGACCGATTTGCTGGCTTCCAAGCTGCCCACTTTGAGTTGACTGATGGTGCCAAGCCCCACCATCGCCTCGGTTAGATTGGCCGTGCCGGTCACCGTGACCCCTCCTAAAAACGTCGCATTTTGGGTGGCTTTTAGTTGGTTCACCCACACTTGTTCTAGCCTGGTGATACCCGGCACACTTAAATTGGCGGGTTCAAATTGACCCATCACGCCCAACGACCCGTCAATCGTCACGTTGCGGCTCACGCGCAGGGTCCCCACCGTTAACGCATCCATCGTGGCCGTGATGGCATTGAATTGGGCCATATTGGTCATCCCTTTTACCGTCATGTCTCCCCGCACAGTAAGTGATTGACTCACCACAGCCGACGCCATGTTAGTGGTGGCCAACCACGCCGTACCCCCCACATTCAGGTCGTTTGCCAGTGTGGCATTTTGCGTCACGTTCAATACCCCAATGGTGGCAGATGGTATCGTGGCCTCCGCTAACCAGGTGCGTCCTTTCACGCTTAAATCGCGGTCAAACCATACATTCTGGCTGGCACTCAATTCACCCGCCTTGACGTTGGCCATCACGGCTGAATCCGCATTGATCGTGACCACCTTGGTTTCCCCCAATTGGATGGCCTCTTTGGAACTTAAAATGAGTGCCCCTCTCACCGTCAAGTTGCCTGCCACCTCACCCGATTGAATCTGAAGCGTCTGCCCGGTTAATTGCCCATCGGTAGTGACATTGCCACTGACCATCACATCGCGTTTGATGGCCAAGTTACCCGAGACCATCGCCCCCTCATGTAGTGTCAATCGGCCTAACACCGAGGCATTTTGGGTCACCACCCATTCGCCGATGGTCGCCGAGGCCACCACCAACTCACCCAATGTGGTCTTGCCCCTTACATCCAAGGCCCCCACGATGCTGGCATCTCGGCTAACCCTCAACCCCTCGGTCAAGGCATCGGTCATGTTCACCGTGGCCAATACCGACCACCCCGTGGCCACCAATCGTTGATTGATGGTCGCCGTGTCTCTCACCACCATGACATCTACCGCCAATTCGTTGATCGTGGCCTTGGGCGCGATCAGATTGGACAAGGTGCTCAACCCATCCACCTTTAAATCCCCACTCACCGTTGCCTGTTGCAAGATCTTTAATGTGTCGGCGGCCACCATCGAAGCGGTTACCTCCGCCACGGTCATGGGGATGGCGGTTTCAAACGTGCCCAGGACTTTCAAATTGGTCACCACTGCGTCACCTGACACCCGCACCCCCTGCCTGAACTGGGCGTCATTGGTGACCGTTAAGGGGCCCATAATAGCACTTGCCGCACTCAGATTGGCCAAGGTGCTGTCCCCTAGAACAGTCATGGGGGACATCACCAGCATATTGTCGGTTACCCGCAAATAACCCACTTCTAATAGGTTGCTTTCTCGGTATCCCAATGAAAGGGCCTGATAGGTGGTTAAGGTCCCCAATACAGTCAAATGATTGACGGTTGTCCCCCCCCTCACCATCCAATCATTGGCCATCATGTTGTTGGCACTGACCCACCCATCCACCACCAGGCTACCCGGGGTGTCGCCCTGACGATTGATCACTATTTCGTTGGTTTGAATGGTGGGTACCCTCAGTTGGGTGGCCGCCACCCGGTTGAAGGTGGTGTCCCCTTTCACCGATAAGGTCCCGTCAATTCGTGCCGACTGGGTCACGGTCACCTCATTGAATTGTGCCAATCCCCCCACGGCCATGCCCCCTTTAATGCTGGCATTTTGGGTCACATATAGGCTCACCAGACGGCTCTCACTGGCACTCATATTCCCTAATACGGCCATGCCGTTTACCCGTAGCTGATCATCAAAAACCGCCCGTTGAGTCACCGTCAACCCATCGCTCGTCAAGTCATCGATTCGCCCCGCCGACACCTGTAATGGCTGGGACAATCGCAACACCCCATTGACCTGCAACTCATTGACTGTGACGGATTGGGCGGTCATGTTTTGCAGGGTGGTATACCCCAACACCGACAAATCACGTCCCACCCTCACATCTTCCGTGGTACGAAGGGCATTCACCTGCATCAACCCACTGCTAACCCCCACCAAATCCCGTAACTGGGTATCCAATTGCAGTTTGGTGTAATACCGGGCATCCAAATTGGCCGATACTACCCCCGACACATGTCCCAACGCGTCCAACGAAACACCCGTAATGGCCATGCCGTCCGGTGCGGTATACCACCCTTGGGCCATGGTCCCTGGCGGATGAAACAACCGAATCCCGGTCTCGCTCATCTCACGTCCCAACCCGGTCCCCACTTCAATGGCCCGCACGGCAGGCCCCGATGGGGTGGCCATCAACACTTGATAGGGGTCTTGTCCCACCATCGACACAGTGGTCATGGCATCCGATCCGGTCCCTACCAAGAGGCTACCAGACGGTACCGCCGCTAACCCGGTCCCGCCTTTTGATACCCCAACAGACGCACTCAGAGCGGTTGGCGAAAGATTCGTTAACCGCTCCCCAGACCCTATAAATGAGGTGGCTTTTACCTCCCCTCCTACCTCTAACGTGGCATCCGGCGCCCTGGTCATCCCAATCCCGACCGATTCGTTGGTGACCACATGATGGCCCCCATCATACCGTTTCCAGGTGGTGTCACCGAGTCGTATTTGCGTGCCGTCTAATTGGGTGCCATAAAACCCCCCATCCGATTCAAACGAAATGCTGCCCGGTGCACTGTCAGGTCGGGCCCGCCCCACACGAATGGCACCGTCGACATCCAATTTGGCCAAAGGGGCCGATACCCCAATCCCCATATTTCGATCATTGTCCAAGGCCACGACCAAGTCTCGCCCATTGCCGATTTGAATCTGGGGGGCATTGGCTAACAACATCAGGGGTTCGGTGATCGACGCCGATGCAATGATGACATTTTGTAAGCTGGCATTGCGCATACTGCCGCCGACCAACACCTTGTCTGATACCGTTTGGGAACCCGACGCCACAATCACTTCAGAGCGACCCGCTTCATTGGTCAAGTAGAGTGATGAGCCACTGTATTCGATGCCGCCTGTCACCGGTGATGCGAGTAACCCCCGGTTGGTTAACCGAATGGGGGGGTCGGTCTCTGCTTTGGATAACCCACGACTTGCAAGGCATTCCCGGCTTGGGTTTGGATGGTGGTGGCAGGCAATGAAACCGTGCGGGCATTCACCACGACATCATCGGCTGACAAGGTCCCAATCCCACCCGATGCAAATGAAATGGACTGGCCCGGCTGCATGAGCAACCGTCCACCCAATGAGACCTGATCGGATACATAGATATTCCCTGCCACGCTGAGCCTTTCGGTGGGCTCCATCCCCAACCCCAGTTTAAAGACGGGGGATTTCAGGGTGATATCCGTCCCACTGAGTGCCAAACCCACCTCTTGCCCACGTGGCACATCCAATTCCACCCAGGTCATGGAGCCATTAAACCCCTCAAATCGACCGGTATCCGTATTGTATCGAATACTACCCGGTGAATTGAGGGTGGTATCCCCAATTCGAATGGCCCCATTGATATCCAATCGCTGCACGGGTTGGGCTACCCCAATACCCACTTTGGTCGACCCCGTGGCAATTTGAATGTCACTGGTCGACCCAATGGCCACCCCTTTGGCCAATACCAACGCCCCGGTTAACACCCCCCCTTTTTGCAATAAAAACCGGGCATCCCCCTGGACAGGGCTGAGGTAACGATCATCCAGATTCAGTGATTGATACCCTGTGACGTGCCCCCATGCATCCATACTTAACCCACTGAGCATACTCCCCTCAGGAAGGGTAAAGGAGGGCTGTGCCCCCTGACTGGCATGGGCAATCTGAATGGTATTCCCGACGATATTTAATGAAATACCGGCCCCTGCGACCAGGTTTCCCGTCCCTAATACCCCATTGGTTCGACCCAACAAAACCGAACCAGAGGGAATGGATAACTGGGCCATGCGATCCAATGTGGCATTGTAAAACAAGATCCCATTATTGGATGGTTGGCTGATCCCGGTTCCCCCATTTTTAACCGACACCGCCCCCACCAATTGGGCCGCATTTAAACTGGTAATTCCCATCCCATTGCCACTCAATGCGGTACTTTTAATGGTACCGAGCACCTCCAATTCTGTTTCTGGGCTACTGGTCCCAATCCCCACCCTAGTGGCCCCATCTTGGGACAATGACAGGGTTCGTTGGGTGGGATTAAGCACCCAATTATCGGCACTGGGAATCACATCCAATCGCATCCACGTGCTGCCGTTATACCCTTCAAACCGATCGGCTAGGTAGCGAATGGTACCCGCAGAGGGTGACAGGGTATCACTACTGCCCGACCCGATTTTAATGGCCCCATTGATATCCAATGGCTGGCTGGGGTTGGTTTTACCAATCCCCACTTGCCCAAACGACGTGATCACCATGCGATCGTTGCCACTAAACCGAAACACAACCGATGCAGTGGGTGTGCCGTTGGCCTGAATGAGAACACTTTTATTGGATAAAATGCCCTGTGACGTCCCCGACTGGGCCACTGTACCGGAGGATACATCACTCATTTTAAGGGCCGTATTCATGGTGGTACCATCCGGAAACACCAGCATACCCGATCGAAATCGAATGTTGCCCCCCACATCCAGTGTTTGTTCGGGATTACTGACCCCCACCCCTAGCATGCTCCGGATGACCCCACTACCCGCCACATCCAACGCCGCCACGGGGGTGGTCGTCCCAATCCCGACATTGTTTCGAAAACTGGCCACATTGGCCACATCCAATGCCGTTTGGGGGGTCATCACCCCAATGCCCACATTCCCACGAAAGGTGCTAATCCCCGATACATCCAAGGCCGATTGGGGATTGGTCATGCCAATCCCCACATTCCCACGAAACGTACTGGTACTGGCCACATCAAAGGCACTTTGAGGGGCGGTGGTGCCAATCCCCACCCGTTGGGCGCTGGTATCCACCTTAAAAATAGACCCCACCGTGGTATTGGCATTCACCGATAACGGGGTGGTCAGTTCCCCTACTCCGGTAATCCCCCCATAGACCCCTACCATATTGGCTGGCAGAATCATGCCTTTAATCGCCTCTGGCTTGATCATCAGGGCTTCCCCGGCCAATTCAGCATAGGCCGACAAGGGCAAATGGAAAATAGGAATGGCGGTTTCACCCACCCCCACCACTTCCACAATAAAGGTCAGATTGGGTTCCGCAAACACAGCCGGTGGAATGGGAACCACTGACCCTGCTTGACAATAAAAAATACCATCCGAGTTGAATGTGTAATTGAATGATTCCGTCCAATGGGTGAGTCCCAGTAAATTAGAAATGGACCGGCTGGTTGGTACCGATAAACTCCGAATGGACACATTGACCCGGTAGGTACCCGAAAGCGGGGCTTGGGTTTGGTTGTTGCTAAATGCCGCTTCCAAGGTAATAAGCGGGGTGCTCCCCAAAATGGGAACGGATAATGCGATGGTTACGAACAAACCCCAAATATACTTCACTCATGGCCCCTTTTGGCTACTGGTAATACCCCCAAAGTAGAGGATTCCGCCTGGAAGACCCTTCAATCAGACAGTCATCTCATAACCTCCCTCGCTCACGCTGTGGCATTCCCATTATGGGCGTTGGTTTAAACACAGCCGTCACACTTGAGCCGGATCAGCATCTGAAGAGACGTGTGATCCCCTTCCCTACGGGCTTATTTGATTCGCTTGACGGTATAACGCTCGGACTTATTTTTTCTTTAGCAACATAAAAACGCGGTAGTAATACTTTCCATCCACCCGCTTGCCCAATGCAATGGGATCAAACGCCGCTGCGTTGAGGTTATTGAGATAATTAGCCCCCCCATTATCATCCAAATAACAATCCGTGCTGCTTTGATCATATTCCCCACCCCCTACTTCTGTTTTTAATGGATAGGTGGTGGTGGGCAGCGTGGTCCCATTGACTTGGATGACCGGTTCGGCTGGGTCTTTGGCCACCCATCGATACTGGTTTCCTAGCCAGACATTGTCTTGTTGCGCCATGGTATCCACCACTTGGGTGGTGTCATCACTTGCAATAAAATCACAGGAAACGGGACTATAATAAGTGGGATTGTCATAAAAAGCCTGGTTAGTCGAAAAAGCCCTACTATACCGTAGCGTGCATAGTTTAACCTGGGGAATGCGGGCCCTTATCTCTGACCGATAAAAAGTGGTGGCCCCCGATGCATTCTTGGTCGCATACACCGCATCTTGATATGTGGTATTGGTGATAAAATCATTGTAGTCATCCCGAATCACCCGGTTATTGGTACTTTCGTATTGATACGTTTTGTACCTTAATTTGTAATGACCCAGTGTGGATACACACGGGGCCCACCCATCGGGGATGGGGGTACTCGATCGCCGGGTATACACCGTGTAATGGGCGGTTGTATCGGTGATCATGTTGTAGGTCGCCACAAAGTACTCCGTCCCATATGCCACAAATCCCGTGCTACTGGCTGTCGCATCCGTTCCAGTCGCATTGACGGTTACCACACGTGCGTTGCTGGTATTGACGTACCCCACCCAACTCAATCGGTGAAACACATCGGTTTCGCCACGACGCCATTGGGGGATCCTCACGGAGGCCTCTTCATCTATCCGGATGCCTTTTTTAAACAACGGAATCCCGGTATCGATTGCGGGCGTTGAGAAATCGGCTCGGTTACCCACCCTTCGTTCTTTGATGGGGATACTAATGGTCACGGGCTCTGCCCATTCTTCACGTGACCATACCATTAACGACCCAGCTGGTTGCACCACGACAGCCCCGAGATTGCCGGTTACATTTGCACTACTGACCCTCATGATGCCATTAAGGGTGATGCCATTTTCGGATCCCGCATTGGTTAATATCCCCACCCGTCCCCCATCCATGGACCATATCGATTGGGCCGCTTGTTTAAACGAGATAGTCCCTTGTGACGTGAACTGCAACGCATGATCATCGCCTGATCCGGCCACCCATTGTGCCCCACTGGTTTTGGCCGTACTGGCAGGAGCCAACGCCATACCAGTTGCATGGGTGAGGCGCAGTTGTGACGATCGCACCGTACCCGACACCTCCATTTTATTGGCGATATTGGACATGCTGTTGCCTCCCAGATTGATGGACCCTTCAGGTGACACCATCCAGGCCACACGCCCGTTCACGGTACCCGTCGTTTGGATGCCATCTGGATAGGTCAGTATGTTGACCCTGCCCGATGTTTGATCCGGCAGCAAGGTGGCCATCCAGCCAGATGAGGGGCCTTTTAACCCAATGGCCATATCATTTTTGCTCACGAGATTTTTTACCCGTATCCGATTGGCACTGATCGTGTTATCCACCACCACGCCAGGGGATAACCCGGTCAGGGCAATGGATTGTATCACCGCCACCCCCGACCTGGCGGTGGTAACGGGGCCCACTGTTTCATCAAAGATGATGCCATCTATTACTTTTCTGGTATAATTGGTGCCTACACAGCTCCTAGAATTTACTGCTGAACAAGACACCATCCCACCCGGATTGCCTAGCCCATACCCATCCCATGTAGACAATGGGGCCGCCACGACCGTGTTACGAGGCATAAAAACACTCGCCATGCTCCCCGCATTACCCGACACAGCTCCCCATTGCGTCAAGCTCATCACCGCGGGGTTGATATAATTGGCACCACCTTGTGACACACTGGTGTACTGACCCGACGAAAATTGCCAGGGACCCCCATTACCACCACCGCCCCATTCTGTTCGGAAGGATTCAGCGCCACCACCTGACCCTGGCAAAGAGTCAAGGGTGCCATACCCA
>RGUG01000261.1 GCA_010027915.1 bacterium
GGCTGTGGCAACGGCCAATGTGGCACCCAACCTACCCGTCAGACTGCCCACCCCCATGCCACTCAAAGGCATTTACATGACCAGTTGGGTGGCCTCTCAACACCAATGGCGGGCCCAATTGGCTGAGTTTATCGACCAGTCCGAACTAAATGCCGTGGTCATTGATGTCAAAGATTACTCGGGGGCCATTTCATTTCAGACCGGAGACCCTCAATTGGCCCCCTACGAAGAAAACCGGGTCCCTGACATGAAAAAGTGGATCGAAACCCTTCACCAGAAAGGTATTTATGTCATCGCACGGATTACCGTGTTTCAAGACCCATTGTTTGCCAAAGCCCATCCCCAAATGGCGGTTCAAACCCGTGCCGGTGGATTGTGGCGTGACCGCCATGGTTTGCACTATATTGACCCGGGAGCCCGGCCGTTTTGGGATCACATTATCCGGCTGTCTCGTGCCTGCATTGCGGTGGGATTTGATGAGTTAAATTTTGACTATGTCCGATATCCCACCGATGGCAACATGACCGATATGCGGTTTCCCATCACGGGGGAGCGGTTATCGAGGGCCACCCAAGCGGTCATCACACTCAATGGCCAGGTCACCCCCAATGGGGAAAAGGTGGCCTATGTTCACCGCCCCACCCAAAAAGAGTGGGTGTTATCGTCGTTTTTTAAGACTTTACATGAGGCCTTGTCTCCCACGGGGATTGTGATGTCTGCCGATTTATTTGGGATGACATTAACGGCCTTGGATGATGTGTCAATTGGGCAGCACCTGGCGACTGCCAGTCCCTATTTTGACTACATTTGCCCGATGGTCTACCCCTCTCATTATCCCCCTGGGTTTAATGGGTATGGCAATCCGGCCTTGTATCCGTATGAACTGATTCGGTATGTCATGGCAAAGGGTCGGGACCGGATGATACGGTTTGGTTATGCACCGACAAAGTTACGCCCCTGGTTACAAGATTTTAATTTGGGGGCACCTTACACAGCCGAACGGGTAAGGGCCCAAATCACGGCCACCACCGAAGTGGGTCTCCCCAGTTGGTTGATGTGGGATCCCCGCAACCGCTACACACGGGCAGCCTACCGCATGGCATCTGTCAATGAGTGAGTGGCGAGACCGTCTATGGGCCATTCGTCGCCCCCTGCTGTTAGGGGGGGCGGCCATCATGATCATGATGGCGTTGGGGGGGTCATTGGTGCCGGTGGTGGTAGGGTTTTTATTGGCCTATCTGGTCAGTCCACTGGTCACCCTATTAACCAAATGGGGCGTATCACGTGGCGTATCCGTATGGTTGGTGTTTGGTGGGATCATGCTGGGCATGGGGGTATTAGTGGGCATTGGGGTCCCGTTGTTATTGGCACAAGTTCAGTCAGTGTTACGGGTATTACCGCTGTGGGTTCATGACCATTATCATGTCATTCGAGACCTCTGCCACAACTGGGGCATTCCCATTGCCAAAACCGAATCGGGGTTTATAAGGGATATCTATCAAACCGCCACCCAATCCCTCAGCCAATCGTTCGAGCATGCCCTCCAATCGATTGGCCATGTGGGCGGTTCTGTTTTACAAACCACCGTATCCATCATTAATTTTGCCCTTTTTCCTATTTTCTTTTTTCATTTTTTATATCGACTTCCTCGGCTATATACCCTGTTATTTGAGTGGATGCCCCCCCACACGCATGAACCGTTAAGAAAAGGATTGGACCGACTGAATACCATTATGGGGGGATATATTCGTGGGCAGTTGATGGTCTGCACCCTATTGGGTGGGTTATATGCCATGGGATTATGGATACTGGGGGTGCCGGGTGGCATTGCCATCGGGATGATGACTGGGTATTTAAATATCATCCCGTATGTGGGGTTTTCGTTGGGAATGGTATTATCCGTACTGACTGCATTTTTGGCTGGGTTTGGGACAATAGAAATGGGCATGGTGGTGGCAGCGCTGGTCGTCTGCCAACTGATTGAAAGCTTTATTTTAACCCCCAAACTGGTAGGGAAATCCATGGGATTGGATCCATTGGTGGTCATCATGGCCTTGATGATAGGGGCCAACGTCGGCGGCATGATGGGAATGGTCATCGCCGTCCCCGTGGCTGCGGTATTGGTTGGG
>RGUG01000262.1 GCA_010027915.1 bacterium
CCCGGTGTATCCCCTACCAAAAGTATGTTGGCGATTCCGGGTGCGGAAGAGGCCCTGCAAAAGGTGATGGCCCAGACCCCCATGGGACGCTTGGTAACACCCGAGGAAGTGGCCGATGTGGTGTCATTTTTGGTATCAGGTAAAGCCGATATGATGGCGGGTCAGCAATTGGTTGTGGACGGGGGCGCGATTCTCGTTTGACGCCATTTGAATCGGCGATTGCGGTATTGCAATCGACTATTCGCTCTCATGGGATTCGGTATTCGTTGCAACAATTTGAGTCTTTGTTGTTGGAGATGGGGTGTCCACACCATCGGTTGCCACGGGTGGTTCATGTGGCCGGTACCAATGGCAAAGGGAGCACCTGTGCTTACATCACCCAGGCGTTGGTGTCACGGGGGTATACAGTGGGGACGTATGCCTCGCCCCATGTGTGGTCCTATTGTGAACGCTTAAAATGGAATGGGCTACCCATTACTGAAGATCATTTTGTGTCATTATTTGAGCAGGTGTCATGGGCAGTGGGGCACGCCACCGAATTTGAATTGCTCACCATGATGGCATTTTTGGCCTTTCAATCGGTGGATGTGGCGGTCATTGAGGTGGGAATTGGGGGGCGCTTGGATGCCACCAATGTGGTGTCGGCATCGGTGAGTGTGATCACCCCAGTGGGTCTTGACCATATGGCACTCTTGGGGCCTGATGTGGTCAGTATTGCCCATGAAAAGGCGGGAATTATTCGCCATGCCCCGGTGTATAGTGCCACCCAAGACCCATCGGTGGACTCCGTGATTCGACAGGTGGCCCATCGCCAAGGGGTGTCACATGTTGTGGTACCCGCTTGGCCATCGTTGCCCGCCTCGTTTGTGATGCACGGGGATTATCAGCGTCAAAATGCGGCCCTTGCCCATCGGGTGGTGCAAGACCTACTGGGGGTTTCGGTTTCTCCCTTGGCCTTGGCACCTGCTGTGTTGCCGGGGCGGTTATCGATGCGACGGTATCACAATGGAACCGTCTGGTTGGATGGGGCCCATAATGCCCATGGCCTGCAGGCGGTGTTAGCCGGATTCCCCGAGGATATGGCCCTTAGTTTGTGGGTGGGGGTTTTGGCCCAGAAAGACTTGGTGGCGTATGCCGCCGTTTTACAGTCCAGGCGGTGGCGTCATGTGGGTGTTTATGCCCCTGATGAAAGATGGCACCCACCGTCTGCCTTTCAGGGGGTTGCCGAATCGGTTCAATCCTGGCGTGATATACCTGAGTGGGTGTCAGGTCCCTTATTGGTAACGGGTTCTTTTTATTGGTTGGCTCATGCCTGGCAGTCGTTGGGTCAAGAGAGATGACGAAGAGGGGTTGGTGGTGTGGGGCTGGTCAACCCTGTTGGGTGGCGGTACGATACAGGGAGGTGGTATTAACGAGGTGATCCAATGCCCCATATTATCATTACCCCTTCTTGCGAACGCCCAGATGTCTCGTGGGATGCCTTGTTGCGAGGGGTAGCCGATTGTATTGTATCGATGGATGAAAAAGCCCAACCAGCGGCCTGTAAAGGTCGTGTTTACCCTCCCTTGGCATCGAGTGTGGGGACCACCCATGATCCCTACGATGTTCCTTTTTATGCGGTTGAAATCAAGCTGTTACCGGGACGCGACCTGAGTCGTCGGCAGGCCATTGCGGAAGGGGTATTGTCATACTTAACGGCGCAGTTGGGTCCGGGGGTAACCGTCGAAATCACCGAAATGATGGTATATTGCAAATAATCCCATGCCAAAATCAGAATAAACCCCCTTTTTTTCCCGTGGGGACACTTTCGTTGTTCACAACCCTTTTACCCATTTGATACACTGCAGGACTGTATGATGGTGGATACTGGTATGTAGGGGTATCGGTACGATACGTTCAGGGGGATCATGACCCAGTATAGTGTGCCTTGACGGTGCGAACGATGAAGGAGCAGGGTGTGTCTGAAACATTGAAGCAATTTGCAAACATTAAAGTAATGGGCGTGGGGGGCGGTGGTGGCAATGCCATCAACCGCATGATTGGGGGAGGGGTCAGCGGGGTTGAGTTTTGGGCCATTAACACAGATTTTCAGGCATTAAATGTATCGTTGGCCGAAAATCGATTGCAAA
>RGUG01000263.1 GCA_010027915.1 bacterium
TCACCCATTGGGCCCCTTCAATGGCCCGGGCCATCACCGGGTGCGACTGGGCCTGCACCAAAATCTCGGGGTTTAATGTCACCACCCACGCCAATGGTGCCTGCGATTGAATATGGGCCAACAGACCGGTTTTTAATTCGGCCATGCCACCCATGACCACCTGGCGGGGCATGTCTATCATGGCGTCAGGTTCGTTTCTCGGCGGCATACCCACACCCTGGCAAAAACACCGGTTTCCCAAAATACCGGGGTTGCGGGTAACGCCGGCAGATCATCGGACGATCGCGGTAAATGCCACACTGGCTACCCTGTAAGTAGCGGCACTTAAAAAACAGCATGCGATGATGGGGGTCAGGGGGCAAAGGCTCAAAATGATACACAAATTGAATCCATCGCGTTACCCACCGGGTGATCCAAGGGGTCCTTGCCAGCGTCGGGGTCAGCCCAATGCCAATCCGATGGCAACATACCCCGCGTTTGTGACAGGACCCGACAATGCGGTACTGACGTGGCATCACCTTGTCTGCATAAAAACTGAACCACCCATCGATGTCTCGTATGAGGCGACAAACCCCGCGCAACACCCACCACCCCCCATGCAATTGATCCCGATTTCGCCAATCTACCATGATTCCCTCTCGTTTGATGCTGGGTGATGACCTCTGTAACCTGCCAGGTTACCGGTTGGTACCCAAGATCACAAGACCACGCTAATTGGGTGCTTTTGAAAGCCCATCATTCATGGTTTAATGACGCCATGACTGCTATACGGGATCAACTAGTAGGAGGCCTCATTGTGGCATTGTTTGCCATTGCAGCGATTGTACTGTTGGTACAAACAGGCACCCGAAAAGCACCCACCCCCAATTGGATGGGCCCTGCCGTGGGTCTCATTACCATTAACGGTCCCATTGCCGCTGCCAATGGCAACCCAGCGTTTGGCCTGGAAGGCAGCGATGCCGTCTTAAATGAGCTGGATTTGTTGACCCAAGACCCCCGTATCAAAGCACTGGTGGTACGTATCAACAGCCCGGGCGGCACGGTAGGGGCCTCTCAAGAATTGTACGATGCCTTGATGCGGGTCAAGGCCAAACACCACTGGCCCATCGTGGTCTCGATTTCGGATATGGGGGCATCAGGGGCTTATTGGGTGGCCATGGCCGGCGATCAGATTGTGGCCAACCCTGGTAGTATGGTCGGTTCAATTGGGGTGATCATGCAAACGTGGGATTTTACCCAGGTGCCCCAACGCTACGGCATCAACCAAACCACCTACAAAAGTGGTCGCTACAAAGATATGTTGTCCAGTTGGCGCCCTCCCTCTGCCGAAGAAAAAAAAGTGGTGGATAGCATGTTAACCGACCTTCATGACCAGTTCCGTTCTGTTTTAATCGACCGTCGCCGCATTCCCACCGCCGATGCCATGCTCCTTGCCCAAGGGCAAGTGTTTAGTGGGCGTCAGGCCCTGGATCTAAAATTGGTGGACCATTTGGGCGGCATGGACGTGGCCATTCAGCTGGCCACACAAGCCGCCAACATCCCCGCCTCATCGCCCCTCGTATCCAAAACCCAACCCTCATTTGGTGCCTTTTTAACCCAATTCCTTCATTTATCCTCTCAACTGAACCCCTTCTCCAGCACGGGGTTGGCACCGGTCCGTTAAATGCAGTGGGTGATTCGGTATTTGTTACACCCACTTGCCAGTATTGACGACGCAAGTGGGGAGTCCCTTCCTTCTTTGTGGACGGCTTTTTTTATGGTGGTGGGGGGCGGACTCTCCGCCCTGGTGTGGGTGCCATCTGATGCCGGCCTCAACCCGTTTGGGATGGGCACGTACCTGATTGTTCATATTGTGTTGTGGGGCTTTCAATCCATGATCCTTGATTTTAGTGCCCAACTATTGGGGCATTCGGCACCCCGCTTATCGTTGCTGACGTGGTTGGGGGTCTCACAAGTCTTTCTTTGGCTGCTGGTACCCCTACGGGTGATGGAGGGTATTCCCTTCATCGGTCATCATCTGATCATGATTGGTGCCATTGGAGGGGTCATGCTCACGTATCTAACGTTAAACCAACTGATTGTCATGCGGGTTTACCACGTT
>RGUG01000264.1 GCA_010027915.1 bacterium
ATCAAGAAACAACAGCGGCATCTCTTAGAGGCGATCACCGAAGCGGCGGGTGCAGGAACGTACAACAAAATGAATGCGTCCGAAGGGCAGATGATTGATTCGGTGAACAGCAGCATCTCAATCGGTATTCAACGGATTACCACCGCCTACACCCAATTTGAAATGACCACCCAATCGTTGGTCAACGATTGGAATAGCCTGATGGATGCCCGGATTGACTTGTATACCTGGGACTTGGATTTGGCCGACCGAATTAAAAATGCGGGCATGCTCGGGGCACGCATCGGATTAGCGGCGGGCAGTGTGGGGTTGGGGGCCCTGATGGCGACTCCCCTCGCAATGGCCGAAATGGCCCCGCTAATGGCGGCGACATCGGCACTGTTGCTTATTCCCATTGCTGGACCAGCATTGTATGCCGCTGCCATGGCAGCGGTGGTGGCACCGGGGACCATCGCATCGACGGCGGTGGCCAATATCATGGCCCAAAACACCATTAACGATGTGGCGGAGGTCATTAACAAGGGGGTGGACTTGGGGTTCAAGGCCGCCCGCTTGGATCAAGTGAAAAACCAAATCAGCAAACGACGGACCGTGACCACCATTTTGGAATCGGGTCGATACCAATCCGGCAGAAACAGCCAAGAAACCTTCACCCCTGTCATGGGGCCCAAACAAAGCGGTTTACAATTTGTGACGAACACATTACAAGCGTTGACCAAGCGTGTTCCCTCGGCATTTTCAGTGGGTAGCACCGATACCACCATTCAATTGGGTGGGGGTAAAACATTCATCCCAAAAGGCATTAAGTTTCGGTCTCAATTTATTCAAGATCGGGGGGATGGCACCGTCGTGAATCAAGGGCAAATGCGAGCGGTGGCCCAACTACATAATGCTGAAACCGTGTTTAAGATTACCCTAACCATGGCCATCTTGCGGTCCATATTGGATGTGTGGGCCAGCATCATTGCCACTTTGGCGGGCCGTCAGAAAGACTCAACGGTTTCATTGTTTGACAGTAGCATTGAAGGGTTCAATTCGTTTATTAGTGGGTTAAATGATACCTATCGACTCGAAATCCAAGATATAACCGCTGCCATGAGCAGTCAGTTAAGCCAACAAAAGCAAATCGTGGATTCCCAGCGAGAATTGGATTTTGCGGGAGGGGAGTTTGGGTTTGCGACTGCACAAGGCGTGGCCTCAACCCTGTTGTCTTCGATACCCATTCCATATCCGGGTAACGTGATCGCCAAACCAATTGCGGCGGGTATCGCCAGGGCCGTGTCCACAGCGGGGTCGACGGGATTGGATATTGGTAAATTGGTGCAACAGTACGAAACCGATGCCTTTGCCATGGCGTATAATCGTACCAAAACGGATTTTAGACCGGTACAAGTGCCTGCTACCTCACAGACGTTGAGTCTCCAAGATATGGCGACCCCCCAACCGCCTTTGTGGGGTGTGAGCGAAGCGGTGAGAGGGGCCCATCAGTATTTTGGCAAAAAAGAAAAAGAGGCCATTGCAAGCATTATTTCATTGGGTGATGCCAACCCACAGGGGGTCACCCGACCCCAATCACTCCTTTTTGATTCGGTGGGTGGGGGCACACCGTTTAAACAAGTGGATTATGCCACCCTCAATCAATCGTATGCCACGTTAACGGGGATTGCATCCCAGCGCATGTTGTGGGTCATGATTCAACAATCGATTTACAACAACTTTCAGACCATTTTGCGCAACATGTTGGGTGGCAATGCGGCGTCGCAATCCAATGTGATGGGTAGTTTGGGTACCGCCATGGACACGTATAACAATGCCATCATGGGAACCTTTGCGGTACCGTCGGGCGTGATGTCTGATTTGGTTGAAGAGGCCACCAACCGGGTGGAGGGGTTTAACCAAAAATCAGGGGATAGTATCAGCCGGGCAACGGATTACACGACCCAAACGCTTGTTAGCACAGCCCAAATTGGGTTGGCGTTTGGGGCAGCGGCACGTGCGATTTATTATGCAAGCACCGGAGGGGCCGCCGATGACATTAAAAACGTGGTGAGCAACATCAACAAAGCCAGGGTGGCGGGGGGGGTCCTCAAAAACATTGTG
>RGUG01000265.1 GCA_010027915.1 bacterium
ATGGGGGGCGGGAACCCACTCTGAAGTGAGCCTATCTTATTTGGGATTGGTGGCCCATGATGTGCCTGATTTTGGGGTGCCATGGGTATTTGAATCGGCGGCACCGGTTCCCCGTGACACCTATTATGGGTTTACCGATGACTTTTTGAACACCAAAACCGATATCGTCACCGCCACATGGAAACAACGATGGGATGACAACCTTCGCATGCACCAGCAGATACGGTTTGGGTCGTATCGTCGTCAGCTACGGGCAACCAAGGGAAGAGTGACCGCCACCCGTGGCACCCCCCTGCAAGACATGGTGGTCAACCGCACGATGGTCAACCGGGATAGCACCGAAACCGTGATCGACCACCAACTGGATGTGTTGGAGTCCTTTAAAACGGGGGAGGTTGGCCATGATGTGGCAGTGGGGACCGAGTGGGTCAAGGAAACCTCGACCCCCATCACCTATACCATCACAGCCCCCAGTACCACGCTGTTAAACCCGGTGCCGGGGGCGTTTAATGGCACGGTTGCCAACCCGGTGGCCACGGTGGTCCAGTCTGATACCGTGTCGATGTATGCGATGGACACCTTGGCGTGGGCGGAGCAATGGGACCTTACTGCTGGCCTAAGATGGGACCATATTCGCAGCCACTTTGCCAGTGGGGCGACCCATGGGTCGAGTGTGGATTCGGTCCTGAGTGCCCGCGGTGCACTCACCTTTCAACCCCTTGAAAATGGCAGTGTGTATGCCTCGTTTGGGCAATCCTTCAACCCATCGGCTGAAAACTTATCCCTGACCCAAGCATCGGTGCCCTTGAGCCCGGAGCAAAACCAGTCCTATGAAATCGGAAGCAAGTGGTCGTGGTGGCAAGGCCGGGTGTCGCTAAGAATGGCTTTGTTTCGAACAGACAAACTGAATGCCAGGGAACAAAACCCAGCCAACGCCAACCAGATGGTACTAGCCGGGCATCAGCGGGTGGAAGGCATCGAAATAGAAGGGCAGGCAGCCGTCACCGATGCCTTTCGGTTGTCATGGGGGTATGCCCATATGAAAAGCCAGTTGATGTCCTCTGCTTATTTTCCGGCAGCCGTGGGGGGGCCGATTCAAAATGTACCTGCCCATTCGTTGACGGTATGGGGGACCTATCGGCTGCCCTGGAAAATTGATGTGGGGGCCGGATTTAATTATGTGGATGCCCGGCGGGGTAGTACCACCGCCCCCAGTCACCCGGTAACGGGTCAGCCTTATGAAGTACCCGCCTATTGTGTGTTTAATGCGATGGTGTCCACCGCTTGGTCGGAGAAAGTCTCCACCCAATTAAACATCTATAATTTGTTTGATTTGGTTTATATTGACCAGGTGTATCCCAGCCATGTGGTACCCGGTGAAGGTCGTACCATGACCCTGACCATGACGGTTCGTTTATAGAGGAGACCCCATGCTGATTACCATTCCCACGGTTTTAACCCCCGACCAAGTGACCGAAGCCCGTCGTTTATTGGATGCAGCCGAGTGGGTAGACGGGGTGGTCACGGCTGGCGTTCAGTCGGCCAAAGTGAAATCCAACGAACAAGTTCCCGAAGACCATCCGGTGGCCCGGCAAGTGGGGGATTGGATCATGAAGTGCTTGGAACAACACCCCTTGTTTATTTCTGCGGCGTTGCCTTTGAAGGTGTTTCCGCCTTTGTTTAACCGGTATGGCAAAGGCCATGCGTTTGGCACCCATGTTGACAATGCCATTCGCCAGATCAAGGGCACCCCCTATCGCATTCGCACCGATTTGTCGGCCACGCTTTTTTTGAGTGAACCGGATGAGTATGAGGGGGGAGAATTGTGCGTGGAAGACACCTATGGGGTGCAATCGGTCAAATTGCCTGCGGGGGATATGGTGTTGTATCCGGCCACCAGTTTGCACCATGTCACCCCTGTGACGCGGGGTATGCGGGTGGCCTCCTTTTTTTGGATGCAAAGCATGGTGCGAGATGATGCCCGCCGCACCCTGTTGTTTGATTTGGACAGCAGCATTCAACAATTGGCCCATGCAGGGGTAGGCGATCAGCATGTGGTGCCCCTCACGGGGATTTATCATAATTTACTTCGCCAATGG
>RGUG01000266.1 GCA_010027915.1 bacterium
CGTTACATCTGGCAATCAAAAAACGCGATACAGTGACAGCTACACTTCTTATTGAGAAGGGTGCTAGCATAGCCATACAAAACAGTGATGGTAATACACCGTTACATCAAGCCATTGACTCTAAAAAACCGGTATTGATTGTGGGGCCCACCAATGTCATTTTTAACTGGCAAAACGAATTAAAACAATTTGTACCGGGTAAACGGGTGGCGGTGTATGGGGGGGCCAATCGAGAAAAACAACTCACGACCATGGGGTTGATCGATTATTTAATTGTGTCGTATGGGGTATTAAAAAACGATATTGAATTGTTTCAGCACATTCCATTTAGTGCGGTGATTGCCGATGAAGCCCAGGCACTCAAAAACCCCAGTACCCAATTGTCTAAAGCCATCAAAAAAATCAATGCTGATTTTCGATTGGCCCTGAGCGGGACCCCCATCGAAAACCATTTAATTGATTTATGGAATTTATTTGATTTTGCGGTCCCTCAGTTTTTGGGGTCCAAACGAGAATTTGATATCATGATCAAAGACCAACAAATGGATCGGATTAAGGTGCGGGTGAAACCCTTTGTGTTGCGTCGTGAAAAACGTGAAGTGTTACACTCGCTACCAGAAAAAACCGAGATTTTGGTCAAATGCCCCTTATCCGCGGCCCAAACCCAATTGTATAAAACGATTTTAGAGGCGGCCAAGCGGGGGATTCGAACCTCCACTGGTAAAGTCAGTAAACTTAATGTGTTAACCTCATTGCTGAAATTGCGGCAAGTTTGCTCTCACCCATCGCTCTTGCAAGAGTTGTCTCACCTTCAAGCCGAGTCGGCTAAATTTGATATCGCCATCGAAAAAATCGAAGAGTTGGTGGATGAAGGTCACAAAGTGGTGGTGTTTTCACAATTTACCGGGATGTTAGACCTGTTTGAAAAATGGGCCAAGTCTGCCCCTATTTATTATGAGCGCATTGATGGGTCGGTCACCGGTAAAGCCCGTCAAGACCGCGTGGATCGGTTTCAGCAGTCCAGCGAACCGGGGGCGTTTTTTATTTCATTAAAAGCAGGGGGGGTGGGGATCAACCTGACGGCGGCTGATTATGTCATTCATGTTGACCCATGGTGGAATCCGGCCGTTGAATCCCAAGCCACCGATCGGGTGCATCGAATGGGGCAAACCAACAAGGTGTTTGTATACAAGCTGATTGCCGAAGGTACCATTGAGGAAAAAATTGCAGCACTTCAAGAGCAAAAAAGAGAATTGCTGGCCCATTTAATTGACATTGATTCACTGGCTGAAAAAGACATTCAATTGGATGAGATTCAAGCCTTGTTGTTAGAAAGTTAACCCATGACACCATCCGCTTTGACCCCACTGCCCCGTTGGACGACCATGTTAATCCCAACCCTCAAAGAAAGCCCGGCTGACGCCGAGATTGCCAGCCATCGCCTGATGCTGCGGGCCGGTATGATTCGAAAAATGGCATCTGGTGTGTATACCGTGTTGCCCTTGGGCCTGCGGGTGTTACACAAAGTCGAAACCATTGTAAGGGAAGAAATGGCCCGTTGCGGGGCACTCGAAGTGAGCATGCCCATGGTGATTCCGGGTACATTATGGAAAGAATCAGGTCGCTGGGATCAGTATGGCCCCGAATTGCTTCGGTTTCAGGACCGGCACCAAAACCCTTTTTGTTTGGGGCCAACCCATGAAGAAGTAGTGGTTGATGTGGTAAGGCAGACGGTGCAATCGTACCGACAGTTGCCCTTGGTATTGTATCAAATTCAGTCCAAGTTTAGGGATGAAATACGCCCCCGTTTTGGCGTCATGCGGGCCCGTGAATTTGTGATGAAAGATGCGTACAGCTTTCACGACAGCGAGGAAAGTTTGGATGCCACCTATCATGCGATGCGAACGGCGTATACGGCTATTTTTCAGCGCTGTGGACTCGATTTTCGGGTGGTACAAGCGGATAGTGGTAGCATCGGCGGGGATGTATCGGCTGAATTTAGTGTGTTAGCCGATACCGGGGAAGACGCCTTGGTGGTATGCCCATCGTGTGAGTATGCAGCCAACCAAGAAGCCGCGGTGTCGGCGTGGTCATCGCCA
>RGUG01000267.1 GCA_010027915.1 bacterium
GTGGAGATTAAGACCAAGGATCAGCTCAAAGCGTTAATCAATGCAATCATTGAAATGCAAGGGCAAAGAGTAGCATTTGCAAGGTTTTCTGAAGAATTGAATGGTGGATACCCAGATCCAAATGTAGGTCAGGAAATTGATCGGTTGTTCAAACTTTTGAAGACGGTCAAGGAACTTGACGATTCCACATCTTTCATTAAGATGACCCTAGAGGGCAGAACTTCAGGTGCTGGAGTATTGTCCAGTATCTTTGGTGAGAAGGCTCAAGTACTAAAAGAATTGCCAGAAGTGATTGATGCCACCGTTGTGGATGAAGTCATTGAACGCAATTTAGGGGACGACAGACCTAGTTAATAGGTTGTGTTGTCAACCGTGTGGATGATACCTTGCCGGTTGTATAGGTTCCCGATGTAGTGTAGGGTCTTCTCCTCTAGGATAGAAGAACCCCCCAACAACCAAAAGAGGTCCTTTGTGTTTTGTTTCAAACTGTCGGAAGATTTTGTTTTGTCTTATAAGAACAAGCCCGTTCCATGGGGTTACGCGGATGCCAACGGGGTAGCCCTTGGCGAGATTACCTTTTTAAGGACCTATTCCCGAATCAAAGATGATGGCACTAAGGAGACATGGGCGGACGTCTGCGAGCGTGTTATCAACGGCATGTACAGCATTCAAAAAGAATGGTGCAAGACCAATCGTCTTCCGTGGAATGAGAAGAAGGCGCAATCCTCAGCCAAGGAAGCTTTTGATCGGATGTTCAACCTCAAGTGGACGCCCCCCGGTCGTGGGTTGTGGGTCATGGGCACCAAGCTGGTGAACGAGGATAAGAATTCCGCCGCCCTCCAGAATTGTTCTTTTGTGTCCACCGCAGAGATGACCCGTCATAATCCTGCTAAGCCGTTTGCCTTTCTTATGGAAGCATCCATGCTTGGTGTCGGTGTGGGTTTTGACACCAAAGGTGTGGACAAGGAATTTATTATTGGATGCCCATCAGAGCAGCCGGTATTTTTCCAGATCCCCGATACCCGTGAGGGGTGGGTGGAGAGCACCAGCATGCTTATCAACTCCTACCTCAAGCCCGAGCCGCAGGCAATTATTCATTTTGATTACAGCCTGATCAGACCAGCCGGAACAATCATCAAGACTTTTGGTGGTACGGCGGCAGGCCCAGATCCGTTGATTAAACTTCATGTTGCTATCCGTGACCTGTTCAATGGTCGCCGTGGAGAAAAATTGACCACCAAGGATATTGCCGACATTGGTAACCTCATTGGTGTATGTGTGGTGTCAGGTAATGTCCGTCGTTCGGCAGAGCTTTTGATGGGTGGGCTTCACGATGAGGAGTTCCTCAACTTGAAGAACCCGGACAAGTTTCCACAGCGCAATTCCTACGACCCCAAGAATCCGGGTTGGGGATGGATGTCCAACAACTCCGTGGAGGTCAAGGTTGGAGATGACCTGTCCCACATTGTGGACAATATTGCCCTCAACGGTGAGCCCGGCGTTATCTGGATGGATGTCACCCGTAAGTATGGTCGTTTGCTAGACCAACCTAACAATAAGGATTGGCGAGCAGCAGGGTACAACCCATGTGCAGAGCAGTCGTTGGAGTCCTTTGAGTGCTGCACCCTAGTGGAGACCTACCTTAATCGCCATGATGATCTTGATGATTACAAGCGCACCCTGAAGTTTGCATACTTGTATGCCAAGACCGTTACCCTCCTACCCACCCACTGGGAAGAAACAAATGCCATCATGCAACGCAACCGCCGCATTGGTACGTCAATGTCGGGCATTGCTAATTTCAGTGACCGCCGTGGTAACTCCGTACTTCGGGAGTGGATGGACGCTGGCTACAATACTGTTGCAGAGTACGATCGCAGCTATTCCGAATGGCTAGGTATCCGCGAGTCCATCAAGACTACGACGGTCAAGCCATCTGGAACGGTATCCATCCTTGCCGGGGAGTCCCCGGGAGTTCACTGGACACCGGGTGGAGAATACTTTATGCGGTCAATCCGATTTGCTAGTGATGATCCGATGTTGAATTTGCTGAAGGATGCCGGTTACAAG
>RGUG01000268.1 GCA_010027915.1 bacterium
CGTGGCCGGTGATACCCAATGCCAACCCTGGATTTGATCTGGTGTCGGCCAACGGTCAACTGACGATTTCACACCGAAACATAGGCGTGCCCGTCCCCAATACCATCGCCCGAAGGGCACTGACCAGTGTGACATTGGATTTGTATGGCCACATCATAGGGGGCGGGGTCACCGATTTGGATACCCGATACAACCGCATCATGGCATTGGATGATGTCCCCCAATTAGGTGGCAGCATGGAAGGCAATCTGGGGGTCTCGGCCAATATGCGGGTGGATGGCACGATGACGGCTCCCACCGTGATGACCAACCGATTACAGGCCACGTTGGTGGGCAATGCTGAGCTGGTAACCCACTTACAGGCGGGGGCCATGACGGGGGTGGCCCAGTTGGGTCAAGGGGGTACCCAACGCCCATCATTACCCAACGGATTGATATTAACAGGGGATGGTCAAGGCGTGGCGGCCATGACCCTTCCCACACAAGGGGTGGTATCGGTCGTGCGTCAAGATGGTGAAGGCGGATTGGTTGCAGGACCTGGGATAGGGATGGCAACAACCGGCAATCAGGTTCGCTTGTTTCATCCTCCCCTTCCTCAGGTACCCATCAAGGAAGGGGAATTATTGGGTGGGATCATCCTCAATGACTCCGGACACCTCATCGGGGTGGTCACCTCGAATCAATTGACGTTGGTACCCAATGTGGGAACCGTTGGGTTGCAAGGGACACTCAACGTTAGGACCGTATCGGCGGCGGCTTTTCGTGGCAATGGCACCGGGATCCGAACCCTATCGGCGGCCCAGGTGGTAGGGGTCATGCCGATTAGCCAAGGGGGAACAGGAGAAGACCACATCACAGCCCAGGGGATATTGGTCGGACAAGACAATGGGGTCGGATCGTTGTCGTTGGCACCCGGTGAACTCTTAATGGGTGGGGATACCAGTCCGGTGGGGGGACGGTTGATGGGGGAATCGAATAGCGTGCAGGTGCTCATAACCGGTGGTCAAATGGTAGTGGGGTTGCCCCAAAACATCGGTCCAACCGCCCGTGTTAAATGGCGTGGATTAACCGCCAATACGGTACGAGTGGGGGGAGTGGGCCTGGATCCACAGTCCATGGCGATTCTTCCTTTTTCGGTATCCGGCACGCTATCGGCCACCGTCTTGAGTGGCAGTGGTGCCACCCTCACCACGATCCCCCTGCAAGCGGTGTCAGGGGTGTTTTCGGTTGCAAGGGGTGGAACGGGGCAATCGCAGATGCCAGCCGGTGGCCTTGTGGTGGGGGGAGAATCCGACGTGGTGTCCTTGGTGATACCCGCAGGGAGTTTGGCAATGGGGAGCCTAACGGGCGTGACCACCGGACAACTCATGGGACAGGCCAATCAAGTGGCCGTCAATTGGATGGGAACGCAATACAACGTCTCACCCATTCAGGACGTTCATGCCACCGCCAACATCCAATGGCACAGCCTCACGGCGAACCAAACCGTATCCATTGGCCAGGGTATCATGCTCTCACCCCGTGCGGTAACCCTCTCGCTTGCGGCGGACGGTCGATCCAAGGCTTGGGAGATAAGCGGCATGGTAAGTGCCACCCAATGGGTGGGATCTGGTGCGGGATTATCCAATATCAGTTTGGCGCATTTGGTGGGCGTATTGCCCGTATCCAGGGGAGGAACGGGCCTGGCTACCCTACCACTTGGGGTGTTGGTCGGTGGGGCATCGGGTCAACTCAGTGGCCTGGGCCCCTTACAAAATGGGCAACTATTGGGGGGGGGTGCCCGTGGGCCTGTCGGGATGACCTTGCGTGATGAGTCGGGAACGATTCGTGTGCGTGAGTATGACAATACCCTTCAACTATCATTACCTCAGTCGATTGATCGGACTGCGTTTCCCACATTTGAAAGGGTCACCCTGACTGACTGGCGAACCCCTGCTCGTTTTGCTCAATTGACCACTCAAAACATCCAATTGGGACTCAGTGCCCGTCCGGCATTGGTGACCATTGAAGGGTCGATAGCGGCCACCCGGTGGGAAGGGAAAGGGACTGGATTGACGCGATTAACGCCCA
>RGUG01000269.1 GCA_010027915.1 bacterium
ACGACCCACCCCAACATGGATGATGCGGGAATAAAAGGGGTCACCCAATCCGCATAGGGACGTGGCAAGCACAAAGGGCACCCTCAGACCCCCTCCAACGTCACCCATCATGGCAAGAGCCAGCATCGCCCTCTCGACCACCCAGTCTCACCCCTCCCACTTCGTGCCACCACCCATTGCTCTAGCCAGGACCATGGGCGAGTAAAGCATCATGCCAATGGTCCATCATGCACCGGATCACCCCACACCCTACCCAATGCGTGAGTCGTTCGGACACGCAAAGAACCATGATCCGAAACAACCGCCCTCCCACAACCCATATCTCTGGTCACCACCGATCATGACGCATCCGGCAAGGGAAGCATGTGGTCAGGTGTGACACCTTCGGGGTGAATCCCACCCCAACATGCCCGCCCATCCATCCGGTATCAGACATCACAAGCAGGATGCAGCACGATGGGCACCTTGGGTATCCTGTTCCGATGAATATGGGCCGGGGCCATCACGGCCTTTATTTCAGTGAAATTTTGAATGGATTAAAAACGATACATCAATGCTGACAGTAATCAGCACAAGGGAGAACACCATGCAATCCATTACAATTGTGCTTCGTGCCAAACAATTAATCAACGCCAGCAAGCAATCCAACGTCACGACCTGCCACAGCGTGATTCAAGACTTATTGGGCAACAACCCCGTCATGTGGCCCGTCAGTAGTTTGCCATGGGTCATCGCCGGATTGATTCATTGTATGGATCGGCTACCCCTATCGACACTCGACACCATCATGCCCTCTGTCTTTGAATTGTTTGCAAAGTTACTTGACAATGAATGGTCCCATCCGATCATGATAAAAGGACTGCGATTGGCCCATCGCCCCCCCCGATTACCCCAACGGTTTTTGGTCATTCCACGGATTATCATGGCAATCAAACGCTATCACCATTATCCCGAGGCATTCGATTTGGCCCAACGGCTCCTTGCCTTACAAAGCCAAAGCAACGATAGCGAGTTGTTTCAGGGGCTGTTACCCATTCATTGCAAGCAATTGCAAGCCATGATCGCCCACAGTCACAAAACGCCATTATCAGCCCCCGTCATTACCTCTCTCGAGTTGATGGCCCACTCGTTTCCGGTGGCCTTTGATCAGTTAATCGCCCCCCTACCCCGTCGCACGAAGCATCGGGTATTGGCACGGTTGTCCGTGAAATGGCCCCGAGGATGGGTGGCAGAGAGTCGGCACCCCCGGGTGGTATGGTGGCAACGATTGGGTGTGGCTGTGTCGTAACATGTTGAAGATGATAGGGGACCGGGGATAGGTTGGGATAATCCAAGCGATCATGAGCCCCCCTCGATTCGGTTCGAGCCAACGCCGACAGGGTAATCAGGTGGCCCAGTTGAACCATGGCGTGAAGCGGGGTTGGCAAGGGGTGGTCTAGCCAAGTCGCCAGTTGATGGGATGCCAAGCGCAAGCCTTCTGCGTCACGTTGAATACCCACCCGATCCCACATCAAGGCCCGCAATGCGTGTCGTATCGACCCATCGGGTTCGTCCCACTGAGGAGATAAAACGGCAGGTGCGGATGACGGGGGTACAATGGGCAGATGGCCCTTGGCCGCTTGGGCCGCCCGATGCCCAAACACGAGGCCATCTAACAACGAATTCGACGCCAGGCGATTGGCCCCATGTACCCCCACGCACGCACACTCCCCCACTGCATACAAGCGCGGGATACTGGTCCGTCCCTCGTAGTCAGTCAAAATACCCCCCATGACATAATGGGCCGCAGGGGATACCGGAATGGGGTCACGGGTGATATCAATGCCACACGATAAACACCGCCGATAAATGGTGGGAAACCGGTCCGGTAGTGACAATGGAATGGGCCGCAGATCCAACCACACATGGGGATGTCCCGTGGCGTTCATTTCCGAAAAAATAGCACGGGCCACTTGGTCACGGGGTGCCAATTCGGCATCAGGATGAACCCGACACATAAACCGTTCCCCCTGGTGGTTCAGCAACTGGGCCCCTTCACCGCGTACGGCTTCTGAAATCAGAAAGGTCGA
>RGUG01000270.1 GCA_010027915.1 bacterium
GGGGTAAAAACGCATCAAGAATCAGCATGCATACCCCCCCGATCAAAACCCTATATACCCCCCAACGGGGACACCAACGCATTGGGTCAAATGCAAGATGGCGTGAGGCTGCAACCCCTATCACCACCACATGGGCCGTCTTCTTTTATCACCGTCAACTGGCCGTGCCCATGCTGTTCATCCATTCCGTATCAAGGAAAGACACGCCACAAAACAACCCCGGCAACAAGGGAACACATGAACCATGGGTATAGGGTCCTGACACAGCAATGGGAGGGGGGGAAAAACAAGGGGAAGGGCCCATCATCACCTAAAAAACGACTAAACCATGAATCCCAATACGATCAATCGGATGGGGTGGGCCTCACCACGTGATGAATCGATTGCTTGAAGAAGAACCAATAGGGTACCACCCCAATGGTATGGGGTGGTACCCATCCGATCACCCGTTCACACGCGATCCCCTCACCACCCATCCAGTACCATTGACCCTCCTTGCCATGCATTCCGTATCAAGACAAGCCACCCAAGTGCCAAGGTCATCCTCATCCATGCCCTGCATCTGAACCCCTAGCAGGTCACATCGACCCAATGGCACCTCCCTATCGTTTCCCACATACCAGGGCCTATTGTTTTGGACCCCTATCGCCCCCCATAAAGGTCCGAGCCAAGCCGCTAATGCCATCACCCCACAGCCCTCTCAATGAGAGGGCTTGACAATCAACTCGTTAAAAAATGGCCTGCCAAGCATGGCATGGGGGGCATCACTGACCCCCTTCCTTCCCTGATGAACCATGAGGGATGATCCTCAACAGGGACGGAATCACCAGCAAACTCACACAAGTAGACGTGAGTACACCCCCTATTACCGACATGGCCAATGGCACACGGGTTTCAGCCCCCGGTCCCATGGCAATGGCAGCAGGTAAGGCCCCCACAATGGTCGCCAATGAGGTCATTAAAATGGGCCGCAATCGAATCGAAGACGCATCCACAATGGCATGGGGCCATGATAACCCATCTTTTAGGCGATGCTGGCTAAATTCTACCATCATAATGGCATTTTTTAAGACCAACCCCACACTTAACATCATGCCAATGCCACTAAACAGATTGAGACTTTGACCCCATACAAACAAAAACCCCAAGGAGCCTGCCAATGAAAACGGGATCGCCGCCAACACCACAAATGCCAACGTGAACCGATTAAACAGGCTGGCCAATACCATCCAAGTGGCCAGCACGCCAATGCCAATGGTCCATAAAAACGCTGAAAATGTGGCATCTAATGCCTCGCCGGTGCCCCCCACTTGCAAGCGATAACCCGGTGGTAGTGACGCTTTTGCCACGGACACCGCCCGAGCCAATGCGTCAGCTTGCGACACCCCATCTTGAAGGTTGGCTGTCAAGGAAATGACCCGGGCCTTGTTATCGCGGTTGATTTCTTGCAAGGTTTTAACCGATTGATGGGTCACCACGGCCGACAAGGGCACCAACTCTCCGCGACTGTTACGAATCATCAAGGCCAGAACATCGGCAGGATCGTCTCGGTCACTGGCACGCAACCGCAAGCGAATGTCGGTTCGGGTTGCACCCGTGAGTTGACCCACCATCACCCCACTCACACCCGCCTGAATGACCTTGCTAATATCCGACACACTCACCCCTCGTTGAACCGCTGCGTCTCGGTTGGGTATCAATTGCCACTCTGGTAAGCCGGCACGGTAATCCGAATCGACTTCTTTTAACTCGGGCAAGGCACTTAATTGGCGTTGAATGGTGTCCGTGACCTGGATTAAGGTGGGCCAATCGGGCCCACTCACCGACAAATCAATCGGAAACCCACGCCGATCAGGAAACGCCCGGTTGGCCGTGTCTTGCACAATCAAACGGGCCCCTCGAATCGAGGCCAACTTCGCCCGAAACCGATCCGCCAATTCCCGTTGGGTAAACGGACGGCCCGTCTGAGGGTTACGCGCCCGTTGGTCTTGGGGTTTTAATTGAATAGTCACCCGCCCGGTGTTCACATTGGCCCCCCCCACAAAACCCATGTAGCGATCC
>RGUG01000028.1 GCA_010027915.1 bacterium
AGGGTGGGCTGGATTGGCACACGGGTCACATGAGTGGCTTGAATCGTTCCATCGTTCGGGGTACCCGACAGTAAGCCCGTCTATCCCAACCCGGTTGATTGTCTCCACCTCTCTGCCTGCTCACTGCGATCCCAAGGGGTGATATTCAGGCTGACCCATGCCGTATCGCCTTATGTCAACGCAAGCAAGCGGTGGCAAAATCGACACCGTTGGTCTTATCTGGGCTCGGATCCCCGCCGCTTGACCGGCCATGCGTCGATCCTCAATCAAAGGCCCTTCCAACCTTGGTTCACTCACCTTGTGCCACTGCCCAAGTAGGATTGTGCTAAACAGTGAGTCCCTGTTTATCTTGTCTGACATCCGATTCTTTCCTCGTTCCTTTACCTTTTTTAACCCCCCTTGAGTCTATTCGGTTTTCATCCGTTTACCACGTTGTATCTGACTCCTTATTTCATGGCATGTTGCCCCCTTTTTTTGTTGCGGATCATTCATTGGATCACTGTCTCTTGTTTTGAGATGGTTTATAGCGGTCTTTTTTTTATTGTCTGATGCGACCAATCGGTACGGATAGACACAAGGGCTGATTTGATTGTGGTCACCAATAAGGCAAACGCCTGAACCCCATCAGGCCCGTTTTTCACGGGGTAAAAGCAGCCAGCGACCACTCACCCAACGATTACCCCGAATTGCAAGGGGTTGATGCCCCATTTCACCATGATCCCCCTTTCTTTTTGCTCAATCGGGTGGCTTTTTTCAATCGATGACCGATGGGCCACCCAATCAAGCCCACGCTTAGGCGTCTTCATGATCAAGTGGCGTCATGGGGACTTGCATTCTGCCACGGTGGGCATGCCACCACGCTGCCCGCTGAGCGATGGTCTTGCTGGGTCAGGGTGGCCGTACCCACCAGACCCTCCCTTGCCACCGCCCTCTATGATCGGGCAACACCCATCCCCATTGGGCCGGAATGACCGTTTAGATGGCCATGTCATGGCAGCTGTCTTTGAACCCATCGGACTTGTTTTGACGTGTACTTTTTGGGGGCTTTCCTGGTATACTGGCCCCATTTGTACCATCACACCACCATTCCAACATGGTATATCGACCTAGGAGTACCCATGAGTCAAAATTACGTTGCAGACGACATTAAGGTTTTAGAAGGATTAGAAGCCGTTCGAAAGCGGCCGGGTATGTACATCGGCTCCACAGGCAAAGCTGGATTGAACCATTTGGTCTTTGAAGTCGTCGACAACAGCATTGATGAAGCCATGGCCGGCCATTGCAACACCGTATCGGTGATCATCGAACCCGACCAAATTGTCACCGTGATTGACAATGGACGGGGGATTCCGATTGATACCCACAAAGAAAAAGGGTTGCCCGCTGTTGAGGTGGTCATGACCACCCTACACGCAGGGGGTAAGTTCGAAGGAAAAGGATACAAAGTATCAGGTGGGCTCCATGGGGTGGGGGTATCCGTGGTCAATGCGTTGGCCGAATGGCTAACCGTCGAAGTCAAACGAGATGGTAAGCGCTATACCCAACGGTACCAAAAAGGCATCCCTGATCACCTTGTAGGGGTGACCGAATCCTATGGCGGGTCCGATCGGGGGACCATCATACGATTCAAGCCGGATGCCACCATCTTTGATGACATCGACTTTTCAGCGGATGTCATTGACCACCGCTTGCGGGAATTGGCTTTTTTAAACCGAGGGGTTCGTATTTTATTTGAAGACCGTCGGGGAGAAGAGCCCTATACCCAAACCTATCAATTCGATGGGGGGATTCAATCGTATGTTACCCACATCAATGATGCCAAAGAACCACTCTTTAACCCGCCTATCTATTTACACAATGAACGCGATTTATACGAAGTCGAAATCGCCATTCAATATGTCAATGACTACTACGATGAGCAAGTGGTGTCATTTGCCAATAACATCCGTACCAAAGAAGGGGGAACCCACGTGGCGGGGTTTCGGTCGGCCTTAACACGGGTCATGAATAACTTTGCCAAAAAATACGACTTAATCAAAGATAAATCGGACATGTTATCGGGCAATGACTTACGAGAAGGGTTATCGGTGGTGATCAGTGTCAAACTACGAAACCCACAGTTTGAAGGGCAAACCAAAACCAAATTGGGCAATTCAGAAGTCAAAGGCATTGTTGATTCCATGGTCGATGAGGGGCTGTCTAATTTTGTTGAAACCAACCCCAAAGTGGCCCGTGCCATTATTAACAAGGCCCTCATTGCCCAACGGGTCCGTGAAGCCACCCGAAAAGCCCAAGAATTGGCCCGTCGCAAAACCAGCCTTGAATCCACCACCCTCCCCGGTAAATTGGCCGACTGTTCAGACCGTGACCCCGCCAATTGTGAGGTCTTTTTGGTAGAGGGCGATTCGGCTGGTGGGTCCGCCAAGCAAGGACGAGACCGGAACTTTCAGGCCATCCTTCCCTTGCGGGGGAAAGTACTTAACGTCGAAAAAGCACGCCTGGACAAGATTTTAGCCAATGAAGAAATCCGCAACCTTATCACCGCCATTGGGCCTGAAGCCATTTCAGGGTTGCGTGAGGCGACCACCTTTGAACTGGATGCCACCGATGACGGGTCCAGTACCGACGCCTCGATTCAGGCCGTTTTGAGCAAGCTGCGATACCACAAAATTGTGATCATGACGGATGCAGACGTGGATGGGGCCCATATTCGCACCTTGTTGTTAACCTTTTTCTTTCGTCACGCCAGAGAAATCATCGAAGCGGGGGCCCTGTATATCGCCCAACCCCCTTTGTATTTGGTTAAAAAAGGATCCAGCAAACGGTATATTTACAACGAGCGGGCCTTGGAAGCCTATCTCACCGAGATTGGACGCGACACCCATGTGGGTATCCAGCGCTATAAAGGGTTGGGGGAAATGAACCCCGATCAATTGTGGGAAACCACCATGGACCCGGACAAACGAACCCTCTTGCAAGTGACGCTGGAAGATGCAGAAGCCGCCGACGATATTTTTACGGTCTTAATGGGTAACAAAGTGGACCCGCGCAAAGCCTTTATCGAAAAGTACGCCAAAACCGTCCGCTGGATTGATGTATAACGAAAGGACATCACGATGACCGATACCCCCTCCCTATTTGACCCGCCGGTTGACCCACCTCAAGACCCGTCGTTGCCGGCCACCACGCAACAAATTGCCCCGATTGATATCAACGTTGAAATGAAAAATGCGTATTTGGAATACGCCATGTCCGTTATTGTGGGCCGGGCCTTACCCGATGTGAGAGATGGGCTCAAACCGGTTCACCGACGCATTTTGTATAGCATGTATGAAAGTGGCTACACCGCCACCCGAGCCTACAAAAAATGTGCCCGTATCGTGGGTGACGTATTGGGTCGCTACCATCCCCACGGAGATAGTTCGGTATATGATGCCTTGGTCCGTTTGGCCCAGGACTTTTCCGTGCGATACCCCTTGATTGATGGGCAAGGTAACTATGGGTCCATTGACGGCGACAATGCCGCCGCCATGCGGTATACCGAAGCCCGTATGTCAAAAATGGCCATGTCTTTATTAGAGGATATCGACAAAGATACCGTGGACTTTGGCCCTAATTTTGACGAATCACTCGAAGAACCCAAGGTGTTGCCAGCCCGGGTGCCCACCTTGCTACTCAATGGCTCATCGGGTATTGCCGTGGGTATGGCCACCAACATCCCCCCGCATCATTTGGGTGAGCTGGTGGATGGCATTTGTGCCATGATCGATCAGCCGGACATCACCACCCAGGAACTGATGACCCATATTCAAGGGCCTGATTTTCCGACCGCTGCCATCATCTGTGGCCAAGAGGGGATTCGGCAAGCCTATGAAACCGGTCGGGGCATTATTACCGTTCGCAGCCGGGTGAGTATCGAAGAAAGCAAGAAAAAAGGTAAAACCGCCATCATTGTGCATGAAATTCCCTTTCAGACCAACAAGGCCAACCTCATCATCAAAATTGCGGAATTGGTACAAGAAAAAAAGATCCCCGATATCACCGATTTGCGGGATGAATCAGACCGAAAAGGGTTGCGTATTTATATCGAACTGAAGCGGGATGCCAATCCGGATGTGGTGTTAAACCAATTATTCAAACACACCCCTTTACAATCCAGTTTTGGCATTAACATGGTGGCGTTGGTCAACGGGGTGCCCCGTACCTTATCGCTGAAGTCTATCTTGGAATACTACATCGAGCATCGCAAGGAAGTGGTGGTGCGTCGCACCACGTTTGACCTCAAAAAAGCAAAAGAACGGCTTCATTTGCTCGAAGGGTTCCGTATTGCACTCTCCCATTTGGATGCGGTCATTGCCCTGATTAGGGGGTCTGCCACCGTTGATGATGCCCGTCAAGGCCTTCAAACCCAGTTTGGGCTCACTGAAATCCAATCATCGGCCATTCTTGAGATGCGCCTGCAACGACTGACCGGTTTGGAACGGGATAAAATCGAAGCCGAATATGCGGAAATTACCCAACGCATTGCCGATTTGGAACATTTATTGGCCACCCCTGCCCGTATTAACCAATTGATCAAAGACGAACACATCGAAATGAAAGAACGATTTGGCGACGAACGCCGAACCGAGATCGGTCCGTCTGTAGACGCCATGGACATTGAAGACCTCATTCCAGATGAACAGGTGGCGGTACTGATTTCAAAACAGGGGTTTGTCAAACGACTTCCTATTTCTCAGTTTCGGAGTCAGCTCCGAGGGGGGCGGGGGGTCAACTCCATGTCGACCCGGGATGAGGATTCGGTGGAGCATATTTTTGTTACCCGCAATTTGGCGTATTTACTCTGTTTTACCAGCCGAGGCAGGGTATTTAAAATCAAAGTGTATCAAGTGCCCGAAGCCTCCAAACAAAGCAAAGGCATTTCGGTGGCCCACTTCTTGAATTTAGAAGAGGGGGAATCCCTCACCACCACCATCCCCGTGGATGAATTCGAAAGCGATGCCTTTTTGTTTATGACCACCCGACAAGGCATCATCAAAAAAACCCCGCTTGAAGATTTTAAGCATTTTAAAAACCGGCCCATTATTGCCATTGTATTGGATGATCAAGATGAACTGCGCTGGGTTCAACGTACCACCGGGCATCGAGACGTGGTGTTGGTCACATCCAATGGGATGGTGATTCGATTCGACGAGGAGCAAGTACGTCCCACCGGACGGGCCTCTCGAGGGGTCAAAGGTATCAACATCAAGCCCGATGATCGATTGGTATCCATGGATGTCATTGATCATGATGAAACCAATCTTCATCTGTTGATTATCACCCGGTTTGGGTATGGCAAAAACATTAAAGTGGGGGAATTTAAATGTCAAAAACGAGGTGGTATTGGGGTCAAATGTCTCAAATTCAGAAAAACCATTAAAGGCGATTCGGTGACCGCGGCGTTGATTGCCAAAAAAGAGCATGAAATCATGGTGGTCAGCAAAGACGGTACCATTTGCAGGCAAAAAATTGCGTCCATTTCAGTTCAAAAAAGAGAGTCCCAAGGGGTTAAAATCATGAAGTTGGATAGCCGAGATGAGGTGATCGCCATGACTGAAGTCATGGAGGATCGTACCCAAATGGAATTGGAACTATAACCCGTGATGGTCTCGGTCCCACCTGGCGATCCCCCTTATGGGCCTGAACCTGGGGGCCACGATGGGGCCCCATTCCCACCTGTTGTCCCCCTTGATACACCCAGCAGAGACCCCCATGACGAGGCGGGTCTCCCCATTCCCTCCCTAGCGGTCATGGCACCTGACGAAGAAAGGCACGCCACCAACCCGGGTCCTTTTTTTTACGACACTGGGCAGATCGCCCATTCAATGTCGCCCCATTCCACCCCCGCCATGCAGGACGATCTGGCGTCGCATCAGGACGTGGATCCCACTCAGTATCGGGACACACCGCAACAGACCCTCCGTCCCACCTCTTCTTTTTTCTTTGGGACCCCCTTGTCCGATTCCCCCTCATCCCTCCCTACCGATGCGGTTGACCCTGACTGGGCCCTTTCGATCATGACGGCCTGCGACCAATGGGTGATCGGTCAAGGACACACCCTTCGATTGTTGTGGCATGCTGTGTTGGCCGGGGGCCATGTCCTGATTCAAGGCCCATCCGGAACCGGTAAATCCATGGTGTGTCATACCTTGCTGACCCTTTTGGGGTTACCCTCCCACCATCTGCCTTTGACCGCTGACTTATCACCCAAAGACTTGATCGGGTCGGTGGCATACAACCCCACGCAACATACCTGGGACCCTATCGTGGGACCACTGTTTACCCATGCGGTGTTAGTCGATGATATTAACCGAGCACCCGGCACTGTTCAGAGTGCCTTGTTAACGGCCATGTCGGACCGAACCCTTGTCATTGGTCCCCACACCATTCCTTTGCCCCACCCCTTTGTGGTGTTGGGGACCCAAACCCCCGATCAGGATGGCACCTATCCCCTTTGTCAGTCCTTGATGGATCGCTGGATGATTAGCCTGCCCATGGGGTACCCCTCGATGGATGCCGAACAACAACTTGTCACGCAATGGTTTAATCCTGCTTCGCTTCCTGTTCCGATCACCACGCCGGACCACTTGGCCCTGGCACAATCCATCGTGGCCAAGGTCTACATTGACGATCGCTTGATTCAATCCATCATTCAATTGGTCACGGCCACACGGCGTCCTGATACCCTTCGCCTGTCTCATTTGGCCCCCTTAATCGAACAAGGGGCATCGATCAGGGCCTCCCACGCTTTGGTTGCCATGGCCAAAGCCACTGCATGGTGTGACCATCGTACTTATGTCATCCCAGACGATATCAAAGCCGTCGTCAAGCCGGTACTGCGTCATCGGGTGACCCTTCGCTATGACGCACACGCCCAAGCCATCACCCCTGACCTATTGATTGATCAATTGATGGCAGGGCTACCCATTTTATAAATGCCATTGGACCGTGTCGACATCCAGGCGATGTACCACCAAACCAAACAAGACGGGGAGCATGTGTTAGCAGGGTATGATCGTGCCACCTCCCGCTCATTTGAAAACGCTCCCACCCCACTGTTTAACTGGTTACAATCCCCGCGTACACTCAAAGTCAACATACTGTTGCATACATCCCCACACATGGGTACTGCCCAACATACCCGCATGACCCATATGGCGGCCCTTATCACATGGATTGCCACCTCATGGGACCACCACGTGGGTGCCACCCTAAGCCAAACGGGTACGACCTTGCCTTTTCAACCCCACTTTGTTCAGTCATTGCTTCATCATGCCCTGTCTCCCCGTCATGGGCCCCCGGCGTTGGATCCGTTGGACCGTTGCCTAACCGCCATGCATCGGGCCTATCCCGATCGATGCGTGCTGGTCTTGCTATCTGACTTTATTGAGCCTAACTGGGAGTCCCCATTGTATGCCTTGTCCCAAACCCATTACGTCCTGCCGGTGGTGATCCATGACCCCCCACCCGCACACTGGCCGGGTACCACTTTGCTGCCCGTCACCCATCCGGTGAGCGGGCATACCCAATGGGTCAACCCCCAAGATCCCCCCACGCGTGTGGCCATCCAACGTGCATGGGACACCCACACCAACCGATTGACCCAAACCTTTCGTTTGTGCCACCTCACCCCTCTTTATCTATGCCCGCATACCCCTTATCACACCATCTTGCTGCCCCCCAAACGGTGCGATCACCCATGAGTGCACGTCATTGGGTCTCGGAACAAATCGTTACCGCTGGCACCACCATTTCGTATCACATCACCATTACCCCACCCCTACACGAGGACCCGTTTGGTTCGTGGGTGCTACCCCCGGCGTTGTGTCACGTGAAACGTTTCGCCCACCATACCCCTACCCATTCGAGTTGGACCGCATGGATGATCCCCCTTAAAGAGGGCACCTTTTTTATCCCCAGTCGGTCGGTTCAACCCGCTGATGGCCCCCTTATTCAGCTGCCCGCCCTTCCCATTCAGGTGTTACCGCCTCCCACCGGTTATGTCATCAACGCCCCATTCGATTGGGTCTGGCCCCCCCTTTCCCTCATGCCATGGATAGGGGGAAGTCTGTTCATGGTGATGGGCATGGTGTGGGTCTTGGCCATGCGATACCGGCCTTTCACACCGGCACCGACCCACACCCTATCCCCACCCGATGAATCCGGCTTATCATCCAATCTGCTCACCTTATTGGACACCCTCAACGAACACGCCCTGTCCCCCACTGCGTCATTACCCGACCGGCACCAATTGCGACACTTGTTTCGACAGGTGATCACCGAACGATATGGGCTTGATCCTCAATGGGACATTCCCCATCTGGCGGCCCTCTTGGGGGACCCATTGGACCACGACACCCTGACTGTTTTGGGTCATGCATCAATGCAGTTTGATCGTGCCGCATTTTCTAATCACCCCTTCACACGATCGGAATGGATCCAAGCCATGATGCCCCTTCGTCGTTTGTTAACCCAATGGATACAACCCACATGACCTGGCAATATCCGTGGTGCCTGTTGCTGTTGATACCCTTATGGCGATGGGCCTATCGTCGCCCACGCCCTCTTCCTCATCTCATCTTGGCCTTTCCCTTTTGGGCGGCCGTGCCCACCGAGAGCAAAGGGGCCCGATGGATACGGTGGCAACGGATACGACTGGGCATGATTGGGACCCTTGGGTTGGTGGCCTTGGCATCTCCCGGTACCCATCAAACCCGCACCCAATGGGTACCCGATCAGTTGTCGATCGTGGTGGTGATGGATACGTCGCGCAGCATGCTGGCCACCGATTTTAAACCCAATCGATTGGAACAAGCCAAAACCCTGACCCATCAACTTATTACCCAAACCCCCCACGCCCAATGGTCCGTGGTCGCCATGGGGGCTTATCCCCTTACCATGATCCCATTAACCATGGACCATGCGATGGTCCATACCCGCCTTCAAAGTCTCACACCCAGCCTGACCATTGAGGGTAGCCACCTTGGATTGGGAATCGGTACCGCATTAAAACGATTGAAGGCCAGTCGTGCCCCTCATCAATGGGTGGTGGTATGGACCGATGGTACCGATACGGGGCCGTCAGCATTCACGCAATGGGCCGCCCAGCAGTGTAAGCAACAAGGGGTTCGCCTCGCGGTGATGGGGTTGTATCCCCCCCACAACCTGCCCATTCCACTGGGTAACCCCGAAAGCGGGCCCTATTATGAGCGACACCCCGATGGCACCCTTGTGTTACCCATGCGGCAGCTGGACGTGTTACACCGCATGGCCCAACACACAGGGGGTCGCTTTGAATCCGCTCACACGCCCACCGACGCCACCCGCATGATACAAGGCGTGCGGTCGGCATTTCCACCCCCCCAAAAGGAAACGGTTCTACTTCGCTGGATCAGTTTTACCCCGTGGGTCCTGAGTCTGGCCTTGTGCCTGATGCTGGGCGAAATATTCAGCGGTAGCATCCGATGGCGCACCCTATCATGAGTTGGGAATACCCCTGGATGGGAATGTGGCTCGTGGCTTGGATGGGTGGCATGGTCTTGTCATGGCGTCGATACCAACAGCTACGACGTGACATAGCCGAATGGACGGCATTGGGGATCGAATGGACCCAGTCATTGGACGCCCATCGCTGGGGTCGGTCCATGGTCATATGGGGTGTTGTGAGCCTGTGCATGATCATCAGTGGCATGGGCCCCCGCTGGTCCATGGTGTCCCAGACCCGTACGACGACTACCCCCGAAGGGCTGGCCATTGTACTCGATACCTCCTTAAGCATGGCCGCCCAAGATGTGATCCCTTCGAGATGGGGGGTGGCCATGGCGTGGGCCCAAGCCGAAGCGGCCCGTTGTTCCGATTGTTGGGTGGGATTGGGAACGTTTGAAGGCATTTGGGATCCCATTGTTCCCCTTACCCGTGACCGTCCGTTTCTTCTTAAAAGCCTAGCCGGTTTACAGCCCGAACAACTGCCCATTCCGGGTACTGAACTGGCGAATGCCGTGGAGGTGGGTATCAGCCTATTGGCCCATTATCCCGGACCCAAACGCATGCTCATACTATCGGATGGCGAAACCCATGGCACCGCTTATCGAGACGCCATCAAAGACGCTGTGTCACAAGGCATTCGA
>RGUG01000271.1 GCA_010027915.1 bacterium
CCGATGATCGGTGAGACCATCCCGCACGAAATTCGAGCTGTTCACGGCACCGCTGAGGTCATCCTCAAGCCAGCCTCACCCGGTACCGGTGTGAAGGCGGGTAGCGCGGTTCGAGCTTGCCTCGAGGCCTGCGGAATCCACAACGTCCTTTCGAAATCGATTGGTAGCCGAAACCCGGTCAACATGGCTTACGCCACGATGACCGCTTTCCGCGCCCTCTCGAACCCAGAGGACATTGCGGAGCGACGCGGAACCGATGTGAACTCGTTGATGCCTTGGCTCGCTAAGGCACGCAAGGAGGAAGCAGATAATGCTTAAGGTTAGGCTGTTCAAATCCACCATCGGACACACGCCGCGCAACCGCGCGACGGTGGCTTCTTTGGGATTGCGCAAGGTGAATAGCGTTGCTTACCACGAAGACACGTCCGCCATCCGAGGCATGATCCACGCGGTCAAGCACCTGTTGGTGGTCGAAGAAGTGGAACGATTGGTCGATGCCGGGCACCAGCAGGTGACCTTGTTGGGTCAAAATGTCAATTCATATCGCTCTGGATCGTCTGATTTCACCGATTTAATGGACCGGGTTAGCCTGGTGCCAGGGGTGAGACGGGTTCGGTTTACCTCCCCCCACCCCAAAGATTTTCCCGATCGGTTGCTTACCCTGATGGCGGAACGGGACACCATTTGCAAGCAAATTCATTTGCCCCTACAGGCGGGCAACGATCGCATTTTACATAAAATGAACCGTACGTATACCCAAGGTGAATACCTGGCATTGGTTGACCGTATTCGGTCGTTGGTGCCAGGGGTGGCATTGTCGACCGATATTATTGTGGGGTTTCCAACCGAAACCCACGAGGAATTTTTAGATACCCTTGAAGTGGTCAAGCGGGTTCAATTTGACAGTGCCTATATCTTTAAATATTCCGAACGTCCCCAGACGGTGGCCGCCCGGCGGTTTCCGGATGATGTGTCGGAAGCGGATAAAACCCACCGCATTGTGTGCCTCAACGAGGTCCAACGTGAGCAATCACGGAAGAAAAATGAGGCGTGCATCGGCAAAGAAGAATGGGTGTTAATGGAGTCCTTGTCCACCAAAAAAAGTGACACCGATTGCCAGGGTCGTACCGACGCCAATCGCTTGGTGATTTTGCCATTCAAGGAAGGGGTAGAGATGGGGCAGTGGGCCAAAGTTCGCATTGTAGGGGCGACCCCCAACGTGCTGAAGGGTGAGTGGCCATGACCCGCATACGCTTGCTTGAGGGGGATATTACGGCCATACCAGCCGATGCCTTGGTCAATCCGACCGATACCACCTTATCCGGACGGGGACAGGGCATCGATGCCCAGGTACATCGACTCGCAGGCTCGGACCTCACCCGTGCATGTGCCCAAATCGGGACGTGCCAAGTGGGGGAGGCACACTTAACCCCCGGCTACGGGTTGCCGGTTCGCTATGTGGTGCATGTGGTGGGACCCGAATGGCGAGGGGGCGGTCAGGATGAAGCCCAATGGTTACGACAGGCTTATTTGGCGGCATTGGCCCAAGCGGCTTCGATGGGGTGTCGGGTTCTGACGGTGCCCGCTGTGTCCACGGGTGCCATGGGGTACCCCATTGAACGGGCCGCTCCGGTTGCCATTGGGGCCATTTCGGAGTGTATCGCCACCCATCCAGACTGGTTTGATGAGATTGTATTGGTCATGATGTCACAGGAAGGAATGGCAGCGTATGCACCCTTTATCGGATCGCATTCTTGAGGCGTTAACCGCCGTTCAAGACCCTGATTTGCATCGTAACATTGTCGAATTGGGGTTTGTCAAAGACCTGCTCATCCAAGAAGGTCGGGTCTCTTTGACCCTTGAATTAACCAGTCCAGCTTGTCCGGTTAAGGATGACTTAAAACAGCAAGTGAGTCAGATTATTGCCGCTTTTCCGGGGGTTACCGAGGTGGTGGTGCGGTTGTCGGCCCGTCGTCACAGTGGCATGCAGCCGTTGGCCAAGGGGCTGGCAGATGTGGGGGCAGTGATTGCGGTATCAAGTTGTAAGGGCGGGG
>RGUG01000272.1 GCA_010027915.1 bacterium
GGGCGGGCCCCATTATCGGTGCCCTTGTCGCCCCTGTTGTTTCGGGGTATTCAGATGGCAGGGTTTTGGCGTACCCAATGGATGCAGACCCTGACACGACCCGTTTTGGACGGGTATTTGAACTCATTAATGGGATGTGTACCACCTTCCACCCGTGGGTGTGAGATGTCGGACTTGACACGGTGTTGGACCCCCGACACCAAATGGTTGCTTCTGCCCTCATAACCCCTTACACTACTTCTTATGAGCCATCCCACAGCGGTCAATCGACGCGCCACGTTTGATTATGAGATTACCGAGACCATTGAAGCGGGTGTGGTATTGGTGGGCCCAGAAGTCAAAAGCATTCGCCAAGGCAAGGTACGCATTGCCGAAAGCCATGCCCAGATTATCGATGGGGAAATGTGGTTATTGAATGCGTACATTGAGCCCTATCTGGCCACCGCCCATGTGGTGATGGATCCCCGTCGCAACCGAAAATTGTTGGTCTCACGGGCCCAGTTGAATCGGTGGATGGGCCGGGTCAAAGAAAAAGGCTTTACCATTGTGCCCATGTCGCTTTACTTTTCTCATCACCGGGTCAAACTCAAATTGGGCTTGGCCAAATCCAAAAAACTGTATGACAAACGGGCTGCCATTAAGGACCGTGAGGTCAAAAGGGAATTGGACCGGGCCCGAAAGTCACGCTAATCCTGGGGTGAGGTGAACGGGTGGTGGGGGGTGTCATTGGTGGGCAAGTATGGGGAAATGGGGTATACTCCTTTTTCTCATGCCAATACTGACGGTATTAATTCCCTGTTACAACGAGGTGTCCACCATTCACGAGGTGATCGATCGGGTTCGTCAGGCCCCGGTTACCTGTTCCATTGAGCTGGTGGTGGTGGACGATGGTTCGACCGATGGGACCCAAGATCGACTAAAAGGGGAGTTGGCATCCCGGATTGATCACTTGGTTTTACATCCTCAAAACCGTGGGAAAGGGGCGGCCATCCGATCAGGTTTGGCCGTTGCCACGGGCGACGTGCTCTTGATCCAGGACGCCGATTTGGAATATAACCCAGTTGATTACCCCAAATTGTTGGCCCCGATTGAATCGGGGGTGGCCGATGTGGTGTATGGGTCTCGGTTTTTGACCGGTGATTCACACCGTGTCCTTTATTTTTGGCATTCCGTGGGCAATAAAGTACTTACCTTGTTTTCGAATATGATGACCAACCTCAATTTGACCGATATGGAAACGTGTTACAAGGTGATGCGGCGATCGGTCTATCAGGCATTGTCATTAAAAGAAAACCGTTTTGGGATTGAACCTGAATTGACGGCCAAGGTGGCCAAATTGAAGGTGCCCATTTACGAGGTGGGCATTGGCTATTATGGCCGTACTTATGCAGAAGGCAAAAAAATCAACTACAAAGATGGGTTTAGTGCCTTGCGTTGCATTATAAAATACAATCTTTGGGGGTCATGATGAGGGTCTGGATGTGGGGGTTGTGATGAGGTTGTGGTGGCGGTATCCGTGGTGGTGGGTATCGATGGGCGTGTTGGCCTTTCTGGGGTCCTGGCCTTTGGTGGGGTTTCCATTGACTGATGCCGATATTGCCCATTGGGTTCCCATTGCCCGTGAGATCCAGTTAACGGGCCGGTTTTTGACCAGTTCCAATGACCAAACCCATGGGCCATTATTGGCATGGACGGCGGCGGTGTTGGCAGCACCCCGTCCTCATGCATTGTGGTTGTATAACCTGTTTAATTTGTGTTGTGGGATTTGGGGCTTGGCGGTGATGTATGGGGGTGCCCGGGTGATTTGGGGTCGTCGGGTAGCGGCCATGTCGGTGGGAATGGCCTGCACCAGTTTGGTTTGGGTGTATTTGTCTCGTACCCCCATGTATGACTGGCCGGCGGCCATGGGGTTGTGGTCGGCCATGATGGCGTGGTGGGTGTGGTTAGAGACGCGTCGCCCCTTGGCGTTTGGGGGGGCCATGCTGTCGTTGATGATCGCGGCGACCTCTCGTTTTTCGATTACAGTGGGCTTGATGGCCA
>RGUG01000273.1 GCA_010027915.1 bacterium
GTGGATGCATGCCTCGGGGCTAATCATTCAGGTGATCATGGGGGCGATGGGCGTGGGGGTGATGCCCCATACGGGGCGTCGAGGTACGATGCCCACGGCACAAACCGATTCAACAGGCGACTCAATCAGTAGCCCCCCTAGTGACGCCCCTAGCACGCCTCACGATATCAATCGAATGGTGTGACCTGCGGCCTTCCCATCACACACCAGTTGAAGCGAGACGCGGTTTGTCGCAGCGTCGATCACCGTCCGCTTCAAGCGTTTTTTGCTTGGGGTACGGTGATGGGACCCAGCACCCAAGTTCTCATGTCGTGCGTCATGACGTTGAGCCCAGTTCAATTCAGACGGGTGTATTTCGCTGCATTCCGCACCCGTTTGCCATTTTTTTGTATCTCATTTAACGGGGGCTACCCCCCAGCTATACACCCTACCGCTTGCAATGCTATACTCCCCGAACTGGTCGCCGGGGTGGTGAAATTGGTAGACACGACGGACTTAAAATCCGTTGACCCTAATCCGGTCGTGCCGGTTCAAGTCCGGCCCTCGGCACCATCAGGGGGTTTTCACTCTCTCGCCTGAGTCTCAGGCACGGAAGGATCCTCTTACATGACCACACCGCCCCCACTCAATCTGGATGTGTTTAAAACCTTGCAGGGTCTAAGCGAGGTCATGGTATCAAATGTGACCATTCGCGACTCCTTGTCCCAGGCATTCTTGATGTTGCAAGACAACTTACAGCTGCAAAAAGGGGTGTTGATTTTACGCGATACGTACACCGATGAGTATTACATTGATGTGGGATTTGGGCTCACGGAAAAAGACCGTCAAAAAGCCATTTTTAAATTATTAGAAGTCATCACCCAGCGGGCGATGGAATCGGGGGATATTCAATTGGTATCCGCTTTAGAGAATGGGGCGTGGGGCGTACCCTTTGATGAAGACGAAGCGATGCCTGATCAGTCACTCATTTGTTTGCCATTGACGTATTCGGGTGAAAAAATGGGGGCCTTGGGGATGGTAATGCCAGCCCATTTGGTGGCCTCTCATATGGTGTTTTTATCGGGTTTGGCGTTGTTGGTGGCCCAAGAAATCAAGCTCAAGCGAATGTTGGAACGAGAAAAAGAGTCGTTACAACGTGAAAATGTGCTGCTTCGTGATGAATTAAAAGAAAAATACAACATCCACAACATGATTGGGAATTCCAATGCGATGCACCAAGTCTATGACAGCATTATTCAGGTGGCCCATTCCAATGCCACGGTATTGATTCGGGGTGAAAGCGGGACCGGCAAGGAATTGGTGGCCCATGCCATTCATTATAATTCACCGCGGGCGGACAAGGCGTTTATTAAAATCAACTGCGGGGCCATCCCAGAAAGTTTAATTGAGTCCGAACTATTTGGGTATGAAAAAGGGGCCTTTACCGATGCCCAAGAGCAAAAACTAGGTAAATTCGAACTGGCCAATGGGGGGACCCTGTTTTTGGATGAAATTGGGGAATTGTCACCCAATGTACAAGTCAAATTACTACGGGTGTTGCAAGAAAAAGAAATCGAACGGGTGGGGGGATTGTCACCGATCAAAGTGAATGTGAGGGTGATAACCGCGACCAATCGGGATTTGGAATATGAATTACAACAGAAGCAATTTCGAGAGGATTTGTATTATCGTTTGAACGTGTTTCCCATTTTTTTACCCCCATTGCGAGAACGGAAAACAGATGTGTTGTTGCTATCGGAACATTTTCTTGAAAAATTTTGCAAAGAAAACAACAAAAGCATTACCCGCATTTCGTCCCTGGCCATTGACTTGTTATCAAGCTATCACTGGCCAGGTAACGTCCGAGAACTTGAAAATTGTATTGAACGGGCGGTATTGGTATGTCGGAGTGATACCATTCAAGCCACCGATTTGCCCCCCACCTTGCAACGAAGCGATACCACCGACACGATCACCGATGAGGCCACCTATGATGAGTTGGTGGCCAACTTTGAGCGCGAATTGATTATTG
>RGUG01000274.1 GCA_010027915.1 bacterium
TTGGGGACCTGCGGTCCCCAAGCCCCTGCCAAAGGGCTTTCACCCCTTGAAAACCCCAGAGCCGTTTAGCCGGTCCTCAAGCCCCTGCCAAAGGGGCAAGCCCCTTTAGAATGGTAAGAATGGATAATGGGTAAGATAACGGCCTGTTTTATGGTATAGTGCCGAGATACTTTTTTGAACCACAAGGAGTCAATATGCTAGTCAAACCCATGACGCCCACCGAATTACATCAGGCACTATCCGAACAGCGTGTGACCGTCATTGACGTCAGAGAGCCTGCCGAATACAACGCAGGGCACATTCAAGGTGCCACCTTGATACCATTGGCACAACTTTTGCCGACGCATGTCGGGTCAGGAACGGTGGTGTTTCAGTGTCGGACGGGTGGGAGAAGCCATGCGGCGTGTGAACTCATCCTCAAGGCCAATCCGGAGGCCAAAGTGTATAACCTAACAGGGGGCATAGTGGCTTGGATTGACGCCGGCTACCCCGTGGTCCAGTAACAACGCACCCTCGCTACCCATGATGCCATCAGATGGTCCCATCCCCTTGGGTGTCACACCGCCAGAACCAGCCGTTCAGGCCACCAAAGGGGTGGTGATATACGATGCCAATTGTCCGTTGTGTCATGGCATCATATCCCGCTTCAACCCTATTCTCACCCGACACGGATGGGGGTGTCTACCCTTGCAACACCCACTCGCCCCCACCCTGTCGTCACATTCGGTCACGCAATTACAACGTGCCATGACGGTGTGCCCCCACCATGCCCCATCCTGCCAAGGGGTGGATGCCCTTGTCTTGATACTGAATGGCTTACCCCGAACCCGAGCCTTGGTATGGTGCTTAGAACAACCCAGACTGAAACCTTTTTGGGAATGGGGCTACCGGTTGATTGCCCGGCATCGACATGCCATTTCCCGTATTTGGCGGGTTTAGCGACAGCATAGGTGGGGGGGCCCTTCTGACCAATCGGCAATCTGGATACTGTCGTCACGAGATAAAAGTAGGGGATGCCATGTCCGGAGGTTGGGTACCTCATGATTGACGCCTGTCACATCACGGTCCACCTTCATGCGACAGGGGTTAGCGGCACACATCGGGCCGTGGATACACATGGTATGCCGACGTTGTAATGACAGTCATCCCCGAGCAGATGGCGATCCGGCTTCCCCACTCATTGCGTGGCGAAGTGCAGAAACGCTTTTGGCGGATTGTGGATACGGTACCGATGCCAATCAGGCTTGAAGGGTATGGACGTCGTGATGATCCCCAAGAAAAACCGTCCACCACAGCGTCCCTACGACAAGCCAACAAACGACGGCTTTGACCAGCCAATCACTGACCCCAACTCACGCAATGGCGAGGTGTTGCCACACGATATGCCCAAATGCCTGCCTCACATTGAGCGGCGACATCGTATCATTGCACAATGGGTCAATATCTCATCATGATATGATGGGTCATACAATGGGCCCAATGATTGATCGACATCGTCCGATCGTCTTTTGTTGAGGCGGTTTGACCCTCATGATAAGGGCGGGGTAAGGGCCCATTTTACTGATAGGGTGCCGCGCCATTCGCCCGATATCACACCTTGAACCACGTGATGATCGGATGGGCTCAGTGGGTGAAGGCTATCCAATAAGAGCGATGTGCCCCCATGCTGCGTGGTGGGGGATATCCCCATGAGCCATAACCACCGCTTGAACCATAGGGGGTGAGGGTGAGGGGTGTTCACTTGTCGAATGCGACGGGGGCATACGGCAATCAAGACCACCATGTCCCTTAATGACCGCAAACGGGTTTGAATCATAAAAGGCCCTTTGATGGGGATGGCCTGATATCCAGATACCCTTAAACAGGTCGAAACTTTTAATGCCATTCGAAGACCCAATCGGATCACATAATACCGTTCAGATGCCAGTAACCCCACGCCCACTAGCCCCATCCCCATCCAGAGTCCCTGCAACAAAGACAGGCTACTAATACCCACTGCGGACAGACCCAT
>RGUG01000275.1 GCA_010027915.1 bacterium
GTTGTGGTTGTGTTGGTTGTGGTTGTGTTGGTTGTGGTTCGGGCACCTTTTGAATTGGCCGTTTGTTTGCGTGACGCTTACAGATAAACAAACGGTTCATGAACGACAACTGTTTGATTGATGGGGGCATTTCAAATGTGCGACGAGTTGTTACAAAGTACGACCACAATTCGCTAAACATTGGCGTTGAACCAACAGTTGCCGGCAACGATATCTCGGCCATCTCGTCCGGTGTCAATACTTTTAAGCCGATTTCTTGGAGGCGTGAATACAAGTGCGTCCAGCTCACAATGTATTCTGTTCGTTTTTCACCGGCTGTGTAAAAGTTCAAATCGTACGACTGAAACTCCTGTTGACTTTTAATTTCACCATTGCGTGAAATGCTCCATGTGTCTGTTTCGCGCCCTTCGCCGTCACTTAACAAACGAAACACCGCATCACCGTCACGTAGGCACCCAATAAAGTAACCGCCGACTTTAAGACAGTCGGAAACATTTTCCAAGAATCCAAACAGTGCGGTTTCATCTTTGAGAATTGTTTGTAGCGAAAACAAGCAACTAACGACATCAAAGGAGGATCGCGACGGATCTGAAAACACTTGCGCAATTACTGCGTTGTCTTCAGCGTCTTTGCCGGCTTCACCACGCTTGAGTGACCGTGTTACATCGGCAACGGCAAAGAGCATTTTGGGAACTTGATTCGTGGACTCAACCATCCTGTTCAAGAGTCGGCGGTATGCGCCATCGGTTGGCGAATTGATGGCGTCCGCCGACGCATCACATCCAAATACAAATTGGGTGGGTGGAGACGACCACTTGTGTATGTCCGTGCCATTTTGTACAGCGAGGTCGCAAACTGTCACAGGGGCTACCAACGACCAAACGAATTGGCGAACTGCGTCATGAAACCGCGTCATCTGTACTAACAGCGCACTGTTGCGCGTTTTCCCGGTGCGGAGTATCTGCGTCGTAGGCTCCCCGGAGACAGAGACAGACCCAGAGCCGGTGCGAATGGTCTCTTCCGTAATGGGATTGTGAATAGAATGCCAAATGGAATCCGCCACCCAATCCGCATTCATTGTGCGACCTCCTCGGCGCTGTCCTGGCCCTTTTCCTTGTTGTTGTTGCTGTTGTTGTCGTTGGGACTGCCACAATTCCGTCTTGTCATGACGTACACGCATTGGTTCCCATCGCCACCCAGGGTCTCGTTCCGGATAATACGCCATTTCAACAATCATCTGGCTCTGAAGCACATCGCCCGATTTTGCGCGGATTTCAGAATCCCCAATTCCAGGCGTTAATTCCACATAACAAACACTCGCCATGGGGTCGCTCGGCTCGGTTGGGCGGAATTCCACTTCGCGCCACTCGCCCGTTTCAGCCTTGGTTGTTGCTGGCAGTGGCAATCCTTTCAACACTGTTTCGCGGGGATTCACAAATGCTTGAACCTTGTCACTGCCCACAAACAGGCGGAGGGTTTTGTATTGGACCATTTGACCCGTATCTTGGCGATATTTCGTTTGGATAGAACCGGTACCCTTGTCCTTTTCTTCGAGAACGAGAAAGTCAATTGTGTTTTCATGCGACGGCTTCCATTTCAACTGTTTGGTCCAGGAACCCTTTCCAGGTGGCGGCAACGGTGACGCATTGGGTGTGAAAATGAGACCGTCTGTATTGTACAGTGCCGTCTTTGACGAATCAAGCACCGATGCCGCGCCTTTTACAAAGATATCGTCCCCTGGCAAACATGCCACAAAGTGCTTTACGCCAATGTACAGGTCGTGCGCAGGCGGAATATCTTTCACTGTTTGTTGTGCGTAAGTGTTCAAATCAGACACAATCGTGGTCATTGCGACGTATCGCGATTCCTGTTGCGGGTCGGGTGTTATCAGCGGAAGCGACATCACACCCACGTCCCCTCGGCGACCCGCGAGAATATCAAACGCATAATAATGACTGATGGTTTCTCCTTTGCGCGTTGTTCGGATCCACTCGCCATCCAACACAATTC
>RGUG01000276.1 GCA_010027915.1 bacterium
GGATGGCAATATCGCACAGATTTTCCATTAAAAAATCCTGAAAGGCCGCCATATTCAACTCAAACGTACCCGATTGATAGTGCATCGCATGGATGGATTCGCTAGTGATACCGGGCTGTATTTCTTTTAACAACATGGTGATGTGAGTCTGGTTCTGGTTTTTTATGTCGTCTTGAATGAGGTCTTGGTAATACCCGTGGATAGCGTTTAATATGGTGATGACGGTTGATGGTGACTGCCAGGTGGTTCTTAAAATGGCGTCGAAATTGGATCTGAACGCAGTATATGGTGCACGCGTGGCGGGGGATGGGGTCCAATTTTTTTGGGCTAAGAATTCCGTAACAAAAGGGAGGTGCATGCTGTTCTCTGCTTGTCCCCCTAATGTGTCACGGCTTGTTTGTAGGGACGCCCTAAGATGGTTGCTAACTTCGGTGGTGACGTATTCGGTCAGATTCCGACCCATGCACAGCCGCTGGTTCAGGGTCTGAAGACGACCCAAAATTCCGGTGAGACAATTCCCTTGCATGTCAGGGTTGGCACTCGAGCCATCCCCTGCAATGAAGGTCCGTAATTGTTCTCTAATCCCGTCACGATCGCTGCTATATCGGGTCGTTGACTGAGAACGAATGCTTGTTAATCCGATGACGAGTTGATTGAGTGACCCTGCAACATCAAGGTTCGGTCGATGACGATTCAACTCCCTTATAAAGGCGTCGAGTGCGATGGGGATGCTGGGATCGGTTTCATTGTCTTGATTGCGTAGGTGGCCCCTTAATTGTTCAATGTTAGATGCGAATGATGAGGAGGTATCTGCACTTGGTGTCGGAGCCGCTGATCGGCTTTGGATGACCATCGACTGACTCAGGCGTGTTAACTGTTCAGTGAGCTGCTGACTGTCGGATAAGCCGATGGTATATGGCAACCTTTTTTGTTCGTAATACACTTGGATCAACTGGTCAATGAGGGTGATGTTGTCTTGGTGTTCTATGCCCATAGCTAATGCCAGAACGACACAGTCTACGTTGGGATCAAACCCCCCATTCTGTTTGAGTTGTCCTATTGCCCATAATGCCCGGTCGGTATGGACTCTAATTTTCTTGGTTTGCTCTGAATTTAATAATGATTGCCATTGTTCATCGCCTGTTAAAAACCTTTTTATCTGTCCTTTATTGTCTTTAAATCCCAATTCTTTATACTTATTTTCTATCCATACCTTCCATACCTCTCGATCGGGGTTTTTTTCCAAATCAATCAGACAGGTGTGAAGTAGGGGAACTTTTTGGTTGAGGGCTTCCGGTCGTTGCCCCTTCAAAATCTCGATTATACTCTCGGACAATCGGGGCGGTTTTTTTTCCCGTCTCAATACCTCTTCTGCCTCTAATATCTCACGCCACGATTTAGCTCCTGTTTTTAATGGTTGGCAGGTCAAGCCTTCCAGACGCATCAGGGCCTCTTCATAGGGCGGGTCGGCCAGGCTCTCCATCATGCGATTTAGCACGTCAGTGCTCACGCGTCGGTATCCAAAATTGAATAATACTTGGCTGTTTTCGGTGGTGTTGATCAGGTTGTAAACGGCATACCCAATGGCCATTCGATCCAGGGGCGTGATGGTCGCATGGGACGTGCAATGGAGTATCCAACTTGTCGGGTTAGGGTTGGGGGTAGGAATCAATTGAATGATTTGTTCTAGAATGTCATTGTTTAGGGGGTTCTCCGGGCGTGCCTTGAGTAATTCAGCACGTAACAGGCGATAAAACCGCTCCTTTGCCCGTGCTGCGGGTGCTGCTGCTGAGGATGCTGCTACGGGTGCTGCTGCCCGTGCTGCTGCGGGTGCTGCTGCTACGGGTGCTGCTGCCCGTGCTGCGGGTGCTGGTGCTGTTGCGGGGCGTGCTGCGGGACTTTCTACTGGTGCTTGTGCCGCTGCTGCCCGTGCTGCGGGTGCTGCTGCTGAGGATGCTGCTACGGGT
>RGUG01000277.1 GCA_010027915.1 bacterium
GGGGGTTTGGCTGGTTTCTAACGCAGGATGTGGCGTCTTGATTTGGCTTTGTTTGCCCCCCCTTAATCGGATGACCGGTCATTGCCGTGATTCACCCCATGAGTCCACCCCTCCATAGGAAGGGTACGCCGCTATTTTCGGGCGGCAATCCGTTGTACTTCAACGGTTAGCTGATTAAACAATTCGGCAAATACCTTGGGATCTTTGATTTGACGACTCGATATGACCCCACGATCGCCATAATCTTCTTCTTGAATCGTGATACGAATCTCGGTGCTGGTGGGGGATAATGACTGGACCATGGCACTGAGCTGAATCTTGGTTCCATTATAAGAAGAGGACTTCAGGCTACTCATGAATAGCCGGGACGTAAAATCGGTTTCGCGGTTGAGTTCAGCTGTTATCAACCCTGATTTCATGTCCGTTGATTTAATAATATATTGCTGGTCTTGAATGATCGTCGATGCGGCACGAAACACGTTGTCGTACGGGGCTTCAATGACCCGGGTGGTTAACATTCGACGTTCCATTGGGGTTAATGCTTTTTCAACACACCCTGTTAATAACGTGCTCCCTCCTACTATCACGACCATCATCATTAGGCTACCCATTATGCGCCGCATATCGTACCTCCAAAAATATTGTGACGGGATCATCGTCCCACTACTCGCTACTGGTTTCATTTCATTTCCAATATGACTTTTTAATTCAACATTTTCTCGGTCATGATTTTCTGGGTCATGGATGGGATGAAAAATGGTAGCGTGATGTGGATACCTTAAATCCCCCACTTGGCTTGGAGTATGCCATACCTCAGATTGAGACACAACCCGTCTTTCACGCTATCACCGAACGTCTAGGGCCCCCGAATCGGACCACCCTATAAAGGGGCGACGGGTTGGATTGATTAAGGTGGTGATCACCCGTTATGATGGCCCTTTTTTAAATCGCACCCATGCTTGAAAATGGGATAAGGAGATACAATGGCACTCACAATAATTGGTTCCGTGGCCTATGATTCGATTAGCAGTCAGTATGGGTCGGTCACCCGTGTATTGGGTGGATCGGGTACTTATGCCAGTGTGGCGGCGTCATTGTTTTCATCGGTGGATTTAATCAGTGTTGTAGGGCGTGATTTTAATGACTGGGACGTGTTTTCAGCCCGACCCATTGATGTCTCGGGAATCGATATTCAATCGGATATGGATACGTTTCATTGGCAAGGGTCGTATGAATCGGATATCCATCACGCCGTCACCATTCAAACCGATATCAATTGCTTGGTGGCATTCCAACCGGTTATTCCTGAGCACAGCAAGGCCAATCCGGGTGTCTTACTGGCCAATTGCGACCCCGATGTTCAATGGGCGGCCTTGCAACAATGTGTGGCCCCGCATCTTGTGGTGGTCGATAGCATGAATTATTGGATTGCCAGTAAACCCGATGCCGTGAAACGCATCATGACCATGGCCGGGGTGGCCATTTTAAATGACGCAGAACTCCTCCAACTGACGGGTTCGGCTACCTTGTTAGACGGGATGCATCGGTTACAGTCATGGGGGGCCCAGCGGGTGATCGTTAAAAAAGGGGAACATGGGGCCATGATGCTAGGCCCCGATGGGTTGTTTGTTTTGCCCGCCTTGCCTGTGGATCGGGTGGTGGACCCCACCGGTGCCGGTGATACATTTGCCGGGGCGTTGGCAGGCTATTTGACCGCCCATCCTTCACCAACGGAAACCACGTATCGCCAGGCCATGCTGGTAGGGACCGTCGCCGCTTCGCATACCATTCGGGCCTTTAGTATCCAAGCCCTCGATCAGGTGACCCCCCATGTGATTCGAGAGGGTGAACAACGCCTGCGGCATATGATGGCCATCGACTAACGGGCTTTTTTTGTCGCTATCCAGAGGCCGCCCCCTGGAAAGCCCCGCTGGAAAGCCCCGCTGGAAAGCCCC
>RGUG01000278.1 GCA_010027915.1 bacterium
TCCACGTGCCGATCCCACAGAGTAACGCACAGGCAGCAATCACATAACGTGGGCCGTATTTATCTAATAGAATGGCAATGGGGATCTGCATTCCGGCATAACCGTAATAATACACCGAAACTAGCACCCCAAATGCGGTGGCATCGATCGCAAATTGTTGCATGATCTGCGACATCAAGAGACTGGGCCATAGCCGTAGAACGAATTGATACGCAAAGAACATGAGTGGGAGCAACCACATGAAAAAAGGCAAATAACGATTTTTTTGTATAAACATCCGCAACCTCACTCCGGTGTCAGCGCTTCTATCAGGATCATGGTTTTTAAGGGCAGGGGGGGGTATGTCGGCGTCAGCCGACAATCAGGACGGAGCGAATAATGGCGCGAACGAACACAGCGATCGACATAATATTTCAGTACCCATCCCCCACTGAGGGGACCATATCAACCCTTCGATTGTAGGGAAAATTCCGTCAGGGTGCAAGCAAGATCCGATCGCATTGTTTGCAATTGCACGGACTGTACAAATATTTTGATCCGATCTGGGGGCCTTCGGTATAGTGCGGGAAATGAAAGGCACCCTATAAAAAGATGCAGCTATCTAACTATCAATTAACCCCCATGGTAATGCCCCCGATGTTTCCCGAAGCCTGGGCTTCGGCACAATATACTTCGGAAAAAATTCAGTGGTATTGGGCCGATGTGCCTTTCGAGGCACGCAGTGCACTCCGTACCCATCTGATGGCACAAGGCTATGTCCCTCTCTCTGCTACCTTTTTTTGGAAAGCCCCCACCGCGGAGACCTCGGGGATGGCCGTCAGTATGATTGCCTTGCCGCCGGCGACACTCCGTGCTGCGCAGCGTCGGATCTCTTTTCAACCGCTACAATCGCAACACGTGTCTTTGATCCGTGCATGGATGGAACAACCCCATGTACAGCCCTGGTGGAAGCTTCCGCGACAGTCTACGGTGCCCCATCGTGTTGCAGGGTGCGCAGAGACTATCGTCCAAAAAAAACCGGTACAGAGTTTTGTGATCCAGTGGCAAGGGTGGCCGATGGGGTATATCCAACGCTACGATGTGCGAGACTTTTCCGGCGTGGCCCCGTTTCCCGTAGAAGCGTCGCACGTATGTGCAGGGTTGGATTGGTATATTGGAGATCCGGGGTTTTTACACAAAGGATGGGCCACGCCGATCTTGCAGCAGTTCCTCGTACAGCACATCTGGCCGGATTTCAAAGCGTGTTTGGTCGATCCCGATCCAAGTAACACGCGCGCTATCCAGGTGTACCGACGGTGCCACTTCCATGCATTAGACTGGTCCTCTGGACAAGTAGCCTGGATGCTCGCGTTGCGCCCCGCGCCTTAATCCCCTTAATGTTTGGAAACTGGCGTGGTTTCGTTGGAAGGTAAGGGGATCCGTTGCGGAGAAATATGCACGGTGCGCACAATATTATCTTTGACACGGATCACTTCGACTGGGTGCCGTGCGATCAAAAGACACGTCCCGGGATTCGGAATGCATTCCAGTTGTTCGATGATCAGCCCACTTAAGGTCGTGCTGGCATGGGAGGTGGGTAAGTTCCATCCCATTTGTCGGTTAATTTCGCGGATATTGGCACTCCCGTCAATCAAATAAGAACCATCGGCTTGTAAATGGATCATACGGGTAGTAGGGGTCAAATCTAACGTGAACTCCCCCACAATCTCGCCCAGTAGATCATCCAAGGTGATGAGCCCCTGCACATCCCCATACTCATCCACCACGAGGGCCAAGCGTTTCTTATGGCGCTGAAACTCCAGTAACTGGAGATGTAAGGGAATGCGTTCTGGTACGAAATAGGGCGGCTCCATCAATGATAGGACCGCCCGTTTGCTAAAGCTTTCTTTGGTTAAGTGATTGAACAGCGATTTTACCGATAAAACCCCTGCAACCTCATTCAGATCGCCAT
>RGUG01000279.1 GCA_010027915.1 bacterium
ACCCAAACGGCGCTGCAACAACGCAGCGTTATGGTCCAACAAGGTCTTGACACCTTGGCCAATATTACCAAGGCCCAATAATCCAATCGTAAGGGGGGGATTCATGAGACACCCAACGGCTCAGAGCCAATAAAACCAATAAAGTGGCCCATCACATCATAAAATGGAGCGGGAAAAGGGACTCGAACCCTCGACCCTCAGCTTGGGAAGCTGATGCTCTACCAACTGAGCTACTCCCGCTTTGGTTGGGCCATTCCTGATTATAAGGGGATACCCTATACTTAGACAACCTTCAATCGTGAAGGCAGCGATTCACACATAAAGGAGCCCCTCATGCTACCCAAAAGATTTCAACGATGGGCATTGGTCACCTGGATCAGTACATTGGGCTTGGTCATGATCGGGTCATTTGTCAGGGCTTCCGGGTCTGGATTGGGGTGTCCCGATTGGCCCACCTGTTTCGGGCAATGGATCCCCCCCACCCATGTGTCCCAATTACCCGCCGACTACCAAACCCACTACGCCCACCTGGACTCCGTGGTATTTAACCCACTCAAAACATGGGTCGAATACCTCAACCGATTGGCCGGTGTCATCGTGGGTCTATTGGCCCTATCCTTGGCCGGGTGGGCCGTGCTAGCACGGCGACAATTGGCCAAGGGGGTACCCTTGCTATGTGGGATCATCCTGGCGGCCATTTCCGTGCAAGGGTGGATTGGGGCCAAAGTGGTGAGCAGTGACTTGGCCCCTTACATGATTAGTATTCACATGGTGATGGCCACTTGGATTGTGGTGATGCAAGGCATTGTCGTCGCCCTCAGCACGCCAGCCGAATCCTGCCGCCCCACCCCCTTGTACGGACTGTATGCCATGGCCGCTTTGATTCAATGGGTTGGTGGGCTCCGGGTCAGGCAAGGGGTGGACCACGGCATCAGCCTTCAAAGCATGGGCAATCCGCTTTATTTCCATCTATTGATGGGGATATGGGTCCTCATCGTGGGGTGGCGATGGGGGTCCCATCTGGGTCGACGACCCCTCCGGTATGTGCTCTGGGGTATGTTAGCCGGCCAATTCATCACAGGGGCCTGGTTTTATGGGGTGGGATTGACCCAGTGGTTACAACCCATTCATTTAATGGGTGGCATATTGGCCATTGGCATCGTGGCATACTGGTCCACACGGCTGTGGCAATCCAGCCGGATCAGCCACCCGTCCCCAGAACCCCGCTAAAGCAGCCCGAGCGTCCAAGGCCATCAGCTGATTGGTATGCTCATCCCATTGGGCATCGAGGGATTGTAGTTGCTCGGTGATCTGTTCTAACTCTTGGGCTTTTTGATCTGAGTAGCCCAGTGGGTCGGTCATAAAAAACCGTGTCAGCTGGTCTTTTTTTGCTGATAATGTGGTGATTTTTTTCTCAATCGTGGCGATGGTTTTAAGCAGTGTGCGTCGAACAGACGCCACCTGTTGCTTGCCCGTCTCACCCCCCGACATGGGCTTCACCGGTATCGAAAGGGGGACAGTCAGGACAGGCGTCAGCGAGGCAATATAGCGATCCAAATCCCCAGGGTAAGGGTACACCCGACCTTGGTCCACCACACACAATTGGGTGGCCACTGTCTGAATAAACCGTTGGTCATGACTGATCAACAATACCGTGCCCCGATAGGCAGTGAGCCCCTGGGCCAACCAGTCCACGGTCTCCACATCCAAATGATTGGTGGGCTCATCTAACAACAAAACCGTGGGCTGATCCAAGATAACCCGGGCCAAAATCACCCGGGCTTTTTCTCCCCCACTCAATACCGACAGGGGTTTTAAGACATCATCACCCGAAAACAGCAATCCCCCTGCGGTATCCATGAGTTGTTGCAAGGACACATCAGACGATGCATGGGCCATCAAATAATCCAAAATGGTGTCATCCCCGGTTAATGCCTGGTACACATGCTG
>RGUG01000280.1 GCA_010027915.1 bacterium
CGGTAGGTGCCTTTTTGGGTCGAAAACTCAACCTCAGCAAAACAATCGCCTGCGGGCCTGGACATGATATCGTTGCCACTTTTCGATAGTTTGGACAAGCGGGGGGTTCGGCCGTACAGGGCCAAGCAGATGGCATCTAACAAAGTGGTTTTACCGGATCCAGTGGGACCTACAATGGCAAAAATCCCATCATTGACCATGGCCGGATGGGTCAAATCGATTTCCCATTCGCCCATTAAGGCATTGAGGTTTTTTAGTCGAATGTGGTGCAATCTCATGGCTGAGACGACAAGGAGGCCAGGGCCTCATGGTACGTATACCACAGGCCGGGCCATTCCGATTCGGGGATATGGTGTGCTTGCAGACACTGTTGAAACACCTCATCCGGTCCCATTGTCGAAATATCCGGAAGGGGGTGTGTCGGGGTCATGGCAGGGGACATGTGGGTGGCCATGTTTTTCACCCGTACGATGTCCAGTGAGGTGGCGTGGGTGAGGGCCACCAACCGCTCGTGAAGGTCCCCAATCCACTCATCCCCCTGGTAGATGACCTCCACCCAGCAGGGTCCTGTGTGATGGGCCAGTTCCGACAGGCGGGTGGTGATGACTGATGGGAATGGGAAGGGTGGTCACCGAGAGGGTGGGAGCGGTCAGGTCAATCAGGCAGACGGATTTGGGGGAGTTGGCATCCGAAAACCCCATGGGAAACGGGGAGCCGGCGTATCGGATGCAGGGGTTTCCGGCCACTGATTGGGGTGCATGAAGGTGACCGAGTGCCACATACTCGAAGCAGGTGGGAAACAGGGTGGCCGGAACATGGGCCAATGACCCCACATACAGATCGCGGACACCATCCCCTTCGACGGTATGTCCACCCGCGGCAAACAGATGACCCATGCCAATGATGGGAACGGGCGAATGAAGGGCCGCTTGTTGCTGGCGCGCCACATGGGCCACGGCCTGATAGTGCTGATGAATGCCGGCCAGTCGTTTGATGTCTTTGTCTTCGATGGCTTCCCCGGGTTCGACGGCCCGGATATCCCGGTCCCTTAGATAGGGCACCGCACAAACCAGGAGTTCTGGCACGCCGTGATTCGACGACAGCAAGATGACTTCATCATCGGGGGAGGCGCTGGGCGTCCCCACCACATGAATGTTTAAGGCCTGAAGAAGGGACTGAGGGGCATCCAGCAAAGTGGGCGAATCGTGATTACCCGCAATGATGACCACATGGCGACAAGGGGACAGGGCCACTTGGGCCAAAAACTGGTAATACAGCGATTGGGCTTGGGGGGAGGGGGTGGTGGTATCAAAAACATCCCCGGCCACGAGTAACACGTCCACGGCATGGTCATGGAGGGTGTCAAGCAACCACGACAAGAAGGCCTGCGACTCTTGGAGTCGGGGATGATGACACAGTGACCGACCCAAGTGCCAATCGGCCGTATGAAGGACACGCAGAGGGTGTGTCATGGCCCCATGACTGGCCATACCGTGCCCGATATGGCACCCCACCTCAACCAAGAATAGGTCATGACATCCTCAACATTCGAATTAATATGGAAGGTGAACCGCAGCCCCCGAGGGTAGCAGAGGCTGGCCCGAAGGACAAGGGGGAATGGGTGGCCATCCCCCGCCCACGGGACCATTCATTGACGCCATATGATGACCCATTGGCCATGATTCATGACGTAATCGGTGGCAGGGTGAGGGGGCCGGGGCAGGGCCTGAGGCGAAAATGGGCCATTCTGGCATGACCCGCCGTTCGATCGTCCCTTGCCGGGGGGGATCCCAAGACGGGCAGACAGGGCATAGCAAGGGCGCCCCCCGGCCACACCAGGCAGGGACGAGGGTCCAGGAGACGGGAGGGGGTGATGGCGTATGGGGCGTTCAATGACACAACCGGGACACAACCGGGACACAACCGGGAC
>RGUG01000029.1 GCA_010027915.1 bacterium
GTTTGCCAATGTGGACATTGGCGAGATGATGGTGTTTCAAACCGCCTTATCAGCAGAGGATCGTGCCACGGTGGAACGCTATTTAATCGCCAAATGGGGGCTCAGCATTGACAGCGATGGGGATGGGGTGCCCAATACAATCGATACCTATCCCGATGATGCCAGCCGGGTTGTCGACATCCCCGCTTTATTGACCACACCAGGGACGCCATCTTTATGGTTGAGCGGGCGGGCGGATGTCAATGGCGATCAAATCCCAGAAGCAGGGGTTGGGGTAGGTGTGTCAGATCGAACCGGATTATCCAAGTGGGTTGATTGGTCGGGCAATCGCAATCATGCGACGCAATCCAATCCCACACTACGCCCACAATTGGGGGCCAACGGGGTGGGTTTTGATGGGGTGGACGATGCCATGACACTTCCCGTTAGCCTACTTAATAACCAGGCGTTTACCGTCTTTATCGTCGAGAAAAAAGATGCCGACACGGAAGGGTATGTATTGGGAGGGATGGCAGTGGCCACCCGGTCCCTCAGTATTGGGTATCGGGATGCAAGCGGTGTGGTATATGACAAAGGCAACGGCACCTCAGCCCAACGCCTTTATCACTCATCCAGTGAATGGTCGGGCTCATTAATCCGGGTATTAGAGCTGAGTTTATCATCAGCCAATGGCATGGTCTTGGCGATTAACGGTGCCCCGATGGTGACGGGAAACACGGCCCTTCAGATGCAATTATTGGCCAATGAAGGACTCACTTTGGGGGCGTCCGGAACGGTGTATTACAAAGGTACCTTGATGGAAGTATTGGTCTATCCAAGCGAACTAAGTGCTGACAATCGCTTGTCTGTTCAACGGTATTTGGGTGCCAAATGGGGGGTATCCTTGGATGCAGATGGGGATCGGGTGTCCAATGAACTGGACCAAGCCCCCACCAACAACCAAGTGGCCAACTATTATCTATTCAATCCCATTCTTTCAAGTCCGGTGCTAGCGTCGGCCATGCAAAACAATTTGAAATTATGGGTATTGGCCACGACCAATGGTATAACCAAAGGTACAACGGGCCGGGTAGCCCGATGGATTGATTTTAGTGGCAATCGCAATCATGGGGTTCAACCCGATCCGTTGTATCAACCCCTGTTAATCAACAATAACAGGGGGACTTGGATTAATTTTGCCAATGCGATTAACGAGTTTAACCATTATTTCGATTATGATGGGTCATTCTTTATCAATCGTCCTTATACGGTGTATGTGATCGAAAGCCGGAATAGTTGGAATGGTATCTTTTTAAGCGGTCGAATCAGTTCGGCACGGGTCGCACTTTATTACGACGGGGCGGGTCGTGTGGGGGTGTCTCACACATCGTCAACGGGTAATACCAATGTGGTGGACTATTTATCCGAGTTGTTGGCATCCAATATGAACCAAATCACCCGCATGCATACGGTGGTGTTTTCTACCCAAAACGGGTTGGCGTATCACCTAAGTGGCATCAAGATGGCCAGTAGTACCTATAATATCCCCTTGGCCCGATTTGAGGGGGCAACCATTGGGGGGACCTATTACGGGGATATCGGTGAAATCCTCATGTTCAACCGAGACTTAAGCCTCGATGAGCGATTGCAAATCGATAATTATTTGGCCAACAAATGGGGGTTAAGCGTTGATACCGATGGGGATAAAGTCATCAATGTATTGGACATGTATCCGACGGATAACACCCGTTGGAGCAGTGACATGGATTCGGATGGGGTACCCGATTCACAAGATGATTACCCCAATGACAACACCAAAGTGGTCAATATTGCCCAATTGTCACCTTCCCTTAATCAACTCACCTCGGCGGCATGGTCCACCTTAAAACTTTGGGTTGATTCGTCGACCATCAATGCATTGCAACAAGACAGTGCCGGACGTATTGCACGGTTGTATGACCGCAGTGGGAACCGAAACCACATGGCCACATCCAATGTGGAAGCCATGCCCAATATCAACACGGGAACCATCAATTCAGTTAAAGCGGCCTATTTTGATCAGTCCGCCTGGCTCGACGCACCGCCGATGACCTTCTATGGCAACGAACTCACCATTATGATGGTGGCCAGTCGGGAGACGGCCTTGGGGGCGGTATTGCTAGCAGGAATTCCCAGCGGCAACCAAAATATTAACTACTTTTTTCCCGTGGCCGATGATAACACACTAAATCTGATTTATACGGGGCGAGGGAGCCCCATGACCAGCTTAACCAAAACCAATCACCCGGGAAATGCGGTACCCTATTATGTCACCACATGGTTTGGAGGTGGGATGAACGAGATGTATTATAACGGGGCCTTACAATCCAGAAACGGCATTAACACGCCTTGGTCTGCCGGTAATTTAAACGTGGTGGGATGGCGATTGGGCGCTGATTCATTCCTCTATTACCCTTACAAAGGGTACATTGGGGAAGTCCTTGTTTTTCATTCCAGTTTGTCATTGCAAGACCGGTATTGGGTGGATGAGTACATGGGTAACAAATGGAAGATTGCCGTGGATACCGATGGGGACGGGGTGATAAACCAATCCGATGCGTACCCCACCGATAACACCCGAACGGTGGCCCCTATTGCCGACTGGACGCAGATGAATCTGTCGGTGTCACCCAATTTAATGATGTGGACCCGAACCAGTACATCCAATACCGAGTATGTACTCAATGCTGGCAAGGTCACGACTTGGATCGATCTTAGCAATCGTCGCAATGCCTTCTTCGCCACACCGAACGCCTCTTATGCCCCCACCCTAAGGGTATCATCAGATAATCGGTTGCCCATGGTGTCATTTGATGGGTTGAGCCAGTTCTTACAAACCAACTGGGTGGCGTCTCGCTCTTACACGGTGTACATGATCATGAAAACATCGGTGACCGGAAATGGCAGCCTGGTCAATCAGGCGGTATCCGACACCCCCATCCTCACCGGCAAGGTGAGTGGGGTGGCCAATGATCTCATTCCATTTTCAATCACTGGGGGGGTATTGCGGACCTACACGGGCAATCCGGATGCCACGTTGTCATCGGGGGTGGTGGTCAATGGCAACACCAACCGCTTGGTGGCGGTTTCAAGAGAGGTGACGAGTGGCACCCGAATGCTGTATGTGGATGGGGCACGGGCGGCCATGGATACGGCCGGTCTTGCCGGGGTCACACTCAATGCGACGACCCAACTCACATTGGGGGCCGATTTGGTGAACGGACGCTATTGGAAAGGGGATGTGGGCGAGGTGATGATCTTTAACACCGTGATTCCCACCCAAGACCGGTACCTGTTGGATCAATATTTTGCCAAACGATGGGGTGTGGTGGTTGATACCGATGGGGATGGTGTGGCCAATGATGTGGATTTGTATCCCACCAGCAATCGTAATTCGGCCCTTGATTTGGACGGCGATGGGGTCCCCAATGCCAAGGATGCGTTTCCACTCGATCCATCACGTGTGGTCAATGCCAGTTTATACGGCAGCATGGCCACCCTCATGCCATCGGTTCAGTTGTGGTTGGTGGCAACGGCCCAAGCGGTGAGCACCTCGTCAATGGGGGTCGTCACCTGGTTTGATTGGTCAGGATTGGGACGACATGCCAGCGGGATCAATGCCCCACTTTGGGCAGGGACGGGGATTCAATTCAATGGTGCCAGTCAGTATATGACCGTTCCTTATTCGGTGTCACTCAATCGCGTGCCCTTGACGATTGTGGCCGTCATTGAACCGGTTAAGGTGAAAGATGCCTCGGTGATCAGTACCTTGGGGGATGGGGTAGGGTATTCAATTGGCTTTAATGATACCAAAGTGACGCTGATTCGACGGGGGGCGATGGGGGTCACCATGTCGACCCCACTGGCCGCACGCCCCGCCAGAAAACTGCTGGTCGTAATGGCCATCAGTACACCCAGCACAAGCCTAACAGATGGCTATGGCAATCCGGTTGTGGTGGCACAAGGGGGGGATGAGGCCACCCAAAATGCCTGGTTATTGGGGATTCAGCAAGCAGCCGGTAGTGGTAGTGGGTTCTATCAGGGCAATATACTAGAGGTGATGGTGTTCAATCGCCTGTTGAGCCAATCTGAACTCATACAGCTGAGTGATGACAGTCAAGCGAGATGGGGGGTGGCATTGGATCGGGACGGGGATGGGTGGCCGGACCATCTCGATGCGGTGCCTACCCATAACCTACGATTGGTGCCACTCGATACCATCATGCCATCCTTTAATTTATTAAGCAGTACCGCTAAAAACCGGTTGCGTGGGTGGTGGGGTGTGTCGGGAAATTCAGTCTTACTCGGTAGCGGGGATACCATTGGGGCGTGGGCCAATTGGGCGACCATGACGCAAAGTGCGTGGCAGCCCACACCCAACGCACAGCCAGCACTGGCACCCTTTGGGAATACCAATCGATTGGGGGTGGGGTTTGATGGTCAAGATTGGATGGCGATAAGTGGGGCCATGGTCCGTAATACCCCCTACACATTGATGATCATTGAACAACCCCAATTGAATCGAACAGGGAATTACATCATCGGAAATGCGTCGGGAGAAGGCTTTGCCATCGGGTATCATCAAGACAAGACCCAACTCATGTGGTCGCATGGCACCAACCGTGAGATGACATGGCAACATGAGGCCTATTCACCCGATACGCCCCGTATTCACACGTTTCAATTTGACCCCTCTGTCGGACGATTGGCGTATTTAAATGGGGCATTGATGGCCACTGACAACCTTCAAATGGCCCTTGCGGAGGCCGACACCTTGCAAATAGGGATGGCCAGTTTGAATGGGACGACCCGTTTTTATAATGGGGTGGTCGCTGAAATCATCGGGTTTGATGGGGCGTTATCACTGTATGACCGCTATGTGATGGATCAATATTTGGGTGCCAAATATGGCATTAGCATGGATACCGATGGGGATGGGGTACCCAATGGGGGCGATGATTATCCCATGGACCCCACACTATGGGGCGATCGACAGGCGGTGGCCCCTGCATTATCAGGCGTCAGTGCGGCGGCCATGCAACAATTAAGCCTGTGGCTGAATACCGCGTATACCCCATCGGTGGTAATCGAATCGGGGGGCGTGCTTCGAGTGGCGGATTTGAGTGGTCAACAACACCATGCCACCCAATATACCGTGGGGTATCGGCCCAAGTGGGTTGATACGGGAACGGAGAAGGCCGCTGTCTACCGCCCAACGTCTCCTACCTTTTTAACGGTTGCTTCTGGCAGCCGTATGGTATCCACCACCCAAAGTGTGATCATGGTCGTGAAGTGGGATGGGGTCAAGTATGTGGGCGGTGGCATGCCGGGTAGCCAAGGGGTATTGTGGTACCGATCGACCCCCCAGGGGGAATGGGTGATGGCGTTGGACCGGCCGTCTGTTGGAGAGTCCGTGTTCCGCCTGGCCGTGCCAACGGATACCGGGTTAAAACAACTCACGTATCCGGTGGTGACCGGCAATGTGTCCACAGTGGTGGGGATGCTCATCAATCCCCAACAACTTAGCTTGTTGGTGGATGGGACGTCACGGGGCCAGCTCAATAACCCTGGGACATTGGTCGCATCGATGGAGAAGACGTTACTGGGTCGTGGTGTGGGCTTGGATAGTGGATGGGGCGGCCAAATTCAAGAGGTGATGGTGTTTAACACCTCCTTATCAACCGCAGACCGATTGGTTATCGACCAGTATCTGGGTAAAAAATGGGGGATTTCGATGGATACGGATGGGGATGGTGACCCCAATCCAACCGATCCGGATCCGGTGAATCCCAGCATCAATACCAATGACCGAGATGGGGATGGGGTACCCAATTCGGTTGACACATTCCCAGACGACCCCACCAAAGTGGTGGACTTTAATGCCATGACGGAATCTGCCGGCACGGGTTCGGGGGCCTCCTTAAAAGGCTTGTCAGACCCACTCAAACGAGGATTAAAAGGATGGTATGTCGCCACATCGTCGGCCCTCATGGTCGATGGGTTTGGAAAAATACGCACATGGTTTGACTGGAGTGGCAATCAATCCCACTTGATGCAGTCGAACAGTGGCTTACAGCCCATGTACTGGGGGGCAGCATTTGGTGGGCGAGGGGCCGTTCAATTTGATGGGCTGAATGATGGGCTAGAATGGCGGGGTGTGCCGTTGTTGTCTCAATCCTTTAGTGTGGTGGTGGTAGAAGAGCGGCTGGCATCCGGTGCCCAATATCTATTGGGAGGCCAAGCCCCCTTGTCCACTGATTTGTCCGGTGTGGTATTGGGGTATCAATCGGATACCCAGGCGGTGGCCGGCCTCTTTGGAACCGGACGCTATGCGGTGGTAGCCAGTGGGGGATTGGCCACCTCTCCCCAAACCATTCATTCCCTTGTGTTTACCAAAGGCTCGGGGATGCGTTATTACCGCAACGCCTCTGAATCACCGGTGGCCACCACCTCACTGGGCGATGCGATCACGTCTTATCCCAATGCATTGGTGGGCGGGATGTCAAATGGCAACTATTTTAATGGCAACATCGTTGAAATGATGGTGTTTACCACGCCACTGGAGACAGGGGATCGTGAAATAATCGAATCGTACATGGCCGCCAAGTGGGGGGTTCGATTGGATACGGATGGGGATGGGGCACCCAACGACTACGATGAATACCCCTATCAGGCGGCAAAGGTGGTAAAAGTGCCCGATGCCATCGAAGCGGTATCGGCCAACTGCCAACTATGGCTATCTGCCTCAGGGGATCACAATGGCAATGGCAAACTGGATCCCAATGAATCAGGTCGAAATGGCATGTTAATCACCCCCACTGGCAGTGTGGAAAAATGGATTGATTGGTCAGGCCATCAACAACATGCCAGGCCTTTTGATGCCAACCCAGCGTTAGGGGTCAATCCGGTTGGTATTCATGGCATGCCCAGCATGGCATTCAGGCCACCCACCTTTAATGTGATGGGGTTTGGATCGGCACCCAATGGGCTTTCGTTACCGGTTGCCGTATCCAATAACGATGTCACCTTGTTTTTGGTGCACCGGCCATCTCGGGTGGCGTCCAGCACATTGGTAGGGTCACAATCCAAGAAATTGTCGATTGAGCTAACACCCAATGGGCAATTGGCCTTGTATCAAAATGGGGCCACGGTGGCGAGTTCTGGTATCACCACCGCCACGGGCAATGCATCCATTGTGGTAACGGAATGGGCGTTGACGGGGGTCACGTTGTATCTGAATGGTGTCGAAGCAGGGCGGGTGACATCGACGCAGACGCCCCAAGTGGTGACCCTGTCCATTGGCATTGACCCTGACGTGTCCTTACCTTACGAAGGGGATATTGCCGAAGTATTGGTGGTCAATACCATTATGAATCCGCTGGCACGACAAGCCATTGAGCGATACTTGGGTGTCAAATGGGGGATTGCCATCGATCAAGATGGGGACGGGGTATTAGATCCTTACGATGCTTACCCCCAAGATGCCAGTCAAGTGGTATCCTTACCCAGTGCCTTGCAACCACTCAAAAATGCACTATCGATTTGGTTGAGTGGCAGTGGGGATGTGACGGGTAATGGGGTATTAACGGATGCAGACGATATAACGGTTTCCCCTATCGAATGGGATGATCAAAATCGGGTGATGCACTGGTATGACTGGTCGGGTAATCGTCGGCACATGAGACCACCCTTTCCCCATCGTCGCCCCACCGCTGCCCTACTCAACGGCGTGATGGCCGTGGGGTTTGATGGGCAGTCACTGTTGCGCATGGTAGGCGATGGAATGGTGAAGAAGCCCAGCACGGTGATACTGGTGATGCACCCACGGGTGTCAGCCAATATGACGGTCATGGCCGACCCATCAGGCCTGGCCATTAGCGTGATGGCGGGGGCGACCCTCAACGATGGCTCGGTGGTCAATTGGGGGTATCCGGCAGGGAATCAGGTCAACAGTAGCCAATATTTGGGCCGCAATACCCCCTTGATCATGATGGGGACATTGGGCGAGGATGGGACACTCAGATTACGGATCAATGGCAGTGCAGAAGGCAGTGCCACACTGACACAACCCGTACCCAATGGCCCATGGGTGATCGGACAAGCTGGCGTGGGGGATACGGGATACTTCACCGGTTCAGTGGGCGAGGTGATTGGGTTTAACCGGGTATTGACCGATGCCGAAGGGGCCAGTGTGGGACGGTATTTGGCAACCAAATGGAAGGTGTTAAACGATGCCGATGGGGACGGGGTCTCTGACTTATTGGATGAGTATCCTGATGATGCGATGCGGGCGGTGTCGGTGAATCGGGTATCGGCCACACTCAACCAAGTAACGGGAATCTCGCAATTAGCCCTTTGGTTAATGGCCGATCGAGGGGTGACGGCAAAAGACAGCAAGGTGGTCACCTGGGTGGATTGGTCAGGCAAACAACACCATGTGTATCAAAACCAAGGGGATCGCTTGCCCACATTGGTGGAGAACGGATTAAATGGCCGACCCGTGGTTCGATTCGATGGCCTAACTGACCACCTGTTATTGCCTGAAGGACAGTCTGTTTCAACCCCTGTTTATGTGTGGGTGGTGGCCAAGCGACAATCCGGATCCAATCGTCAATATCCCCTTTCGTTGGGACAATCCATTGGCTTGGGTTATGAGACCTCGTCAAATATCGCCATTCAGGATGGGGCAACGAACCTGACGGGCTATCAATGGGATACATGGCGATCATTGGCACCCAGTATCATCACGGCAGTAATCGATAGCACCGCATCGTCATTACGGGTCAATGGCTTGGTGGTATCAAAAGGGTCGGGCCTGACGCGTTCATTATCCAACTGGAAAGTGGGCGGGTTTGGGACCGATTATTTTAATGGGGACGTGGCCGAAGTGATGGTGATGAGTGGGGAGGTGTCCGCCAGGGATCAACTGCTGATTGACCAGTATTTATCCAGCAAGTGGGGCATTGAAATGGATTCCGATTCGGATGGGATTCCCAATGCCTTAGACGACGTGCCGGGCGATAGTACCCAGATGGTGACGCTAGCCAAATGGGCCCCCGAGTGGCTGGGATTATCCGATGGGGCCAAATCAAGCCTGGCGTGGTGGTTGTCGGGTGACACAAAGGCATGGACCGTATCCAATGGCGGGGTCACCCAGTGGGCGGATTGGGGGAGAAGCCAGGGCGTGGCGATTGGGGAACAAGCCGCAAGCCAACCTGGGTTGCAAGTGGGATCGACCGGAAAGTTAATGCTCGCATTGGATGGGGTGAATGATTACCTACAGGTAAGACCCAGGCTGTTGGTGGGGGAGGCCATGACGATGATCGTGGTGGGTCAGCCCACCACCGCCCATGAGGTTGACCCACAAAGTATCGTGGGGTCGACAGGGTCAACGGGGCAACGCTATGTGCTCTATCCTACTGACTTGGGTGACAATCAAACCAGCATGGGCGTGAGTTGGGGGACCAATGGCATCACGGTATACGAACGTAGCAGTAACCGATGGGCCCCGGTATTGGTGTCCACTGAACCTGTTTCGGGTGTGTCGTATGCCACCATCGAATACAACAACCGCGTGCCACGACTATCCATTAACGGAAAAACCGTTGCCACGCAATCCAATGCCACCTTGGGGACACTGGCGATTGCGAATTCATTGGGTGGGCAAGCAGGGGCCAGCACCGGATTTTACCAAGGGTTATTAGGAGAGGTGATGGTCTTTAACCAACTGTTAAGCACATCGGACCGGTATATCATGGATGGGTATTTGGCTACCAAATGGGGGGTCATACCCGATACGGATGGGGATGGCGTACCCAATGCCCAGGATGCGTATCCCACCGATAACACCCGGGTATTGGATGCGGGCCTCTATCAGCAATGGATGGGACAATTGAGTGCGGATGGGGCACAAAAGATGTCACTGTGGTTGAAGGCGGGTCCGAAGTTTGGGAGTCAAGATGCCAACAACCGATTAACCAAGTGGTTTGATATCAGTGGCAATGGCCGTCATGCGACGGTTAGCAGTGGCAATGGGGGCCCCGTATTGGCCAGTGCCAACACCCAATCCGTGGTGCGATTTGATGGCACCCAAGCCCTATCCTTGCCTGTCGAC
>RGUG01000281.1 GCA_010027915.1 bacterium
GGTTTTACATTGATTTTCCCACGTGCGACTTTGCTGATCTGTTAAATTTATTGTTTCGCTTAGAAGGTTCAAACTGCAATGTGCCGACCTGGGACCAATCTACGGGGGGGACAGGGATGGGGATATGATGGGGCCAGGCCAGTGCTTGTGCAATGGGCACGCGCATATCGGGCATACCGAGATGGGCCATCATGCCACCATCCGTATAAGTGACCATTGCATGCACAATGCTTTGCGGATGGATCACCACATGGATCTGTTCTGCGGGCAACTGGAATAGCCAATGGGCTTCGATGATCTCTAAGCCTTTATTCATCATGGTTGCGGAATCGACCGAAATCTTCGGTCCCATATTCCATCGAGGATGTCGACAAGCCATTTCTGGTGTGACGTGCTGTAATTGTTCGGGCGTATAACGAAGAAATGGCCCACCGGAGGCGGTCAGGGTAATGTGCGATACCTGTGGGGGCGTAGTTCCGATCACATAGTCGGGCCCCAGGCACTGAAACACCCCATTATGTTCGCTATCTACGGGTAAGAGCACTGCGCCATGCTTTTGTATCGCGGGCATCAATAAGTGTCCCGCTACAACCAATGATTCTTTGTTGGCAAGTAAGATGGTTTTTCCTGCATATGCCGCTTCCAAGGTCGACATAAACCCCACCATCCCCACAATACCGGCCACCACCATATCCACCTCGGGATGGGTTGCTACCGTAATTAATCCTTCATCGCCGGACAATACGGTTGTGGGACTCCCTGCTGCACGCAGCGCCTGCGTTAATGCGTTGGCTGCTTGGGGATCGGTCATCACGGCAAATACTGGTTGATACTGTAGACAATGGATGCGCATCCTTTCCACGGATCGGTGAGCAGTCAAAGCAAAAATCGCGTAGTCTTGTGGATGTCGAGAAACGACATCTAATGTTTGCTCACCAATCGATCCTGTAGCGCCCAGCAATGCAATGCGCCGTGTCATTCTATGCCAATCCTTATGCTGTAGCTGTCAAGAGGCACGCCAATGTGAAAACGGGGACGCCTGCCGTCAAGCTATCAATGCGATCTAAGATCCCCCCATGGCCCGGTAGTAGCCGTCCACTATCCTTTACGCCAGCGATTCGTTTCATCATGCTTTCCCACAGATCTCCTACCACGCCTGCAAGCGCTGTGAGAAGGCTCCATCCAAACCAAGGCCCCCAGGCAAATACGGCCAACGCGGGCAGGTATGCGCGCAATAAGAAGGCCGTTACAGCCGTGAAGATCAGGCCGCCCAATAATCCTTCCCATGTTTTACCGGGAGAAATGCTGGGAGCCAATCGATGGCGTCCCCATGCGCGCCCTACAAAATAGGCGCCAACATCTACCGACCAGATGAGTGTAAAGAGGCTCAATACGACACTGGGTCCCCAGGTTCGGTAGAGATATAACAACCCGAGCCATACGGGCAGCAAAGCAACGACGCCGTACAATGCCCGGGCACCGATAGGGCGCACGAAAGCATGGGGGGTGCCGCGGTACTGTAGAAGCCACCCGAAGGCAACGCCCCATGCAGCAACGACCATCCAATTCGCTTGAAGTGGTTCGATAGGCGAAGGAAACTGGACGCAACCGATCATCAACCCGATAAAAAATGCGCCATATAGCCGTTGTGAAAACTCCGTTTTCAGTCCGGATAAGCGGGCCCATTCTATTGCAGCCAAATAGAGCAATCCGCCGAGCACTCCTTGAAAAAACCAGGGGGGGGCGAAAAAACATCCTCCCAGCACAAAACCAATTAACAGCACCCCGGTGATTATCCGGGGGCGTGCATCTTTCATACAAGCACCTCTTCTATGGTAGTAGACGCCGTCACCCGTCCGAATCGTCGCTCCCGTTGCGCATAATCTTCAAGGGCATGATCAAAATGCTCTGTGCCGAAATC